>CALBEG010000077.1 GCA_937927455.1 uncultured Elioraea sp.
GCCCAGCACGTGTTCGCCAAGGTAGGCGAGGATGAGGTTGGTGCTGATCGGTGCGACCTGATAGAGGCGGGTTTCGCGGAACTTGCGCTCGACGTCGTAGGCTTCGGCGAAGCCAAACCCGCCGTGCGTCTGCAGGCAGGCTTCGGCTGCGGCCCAGGAGGCGTCGGCGGCGAGCAGCTTGGCGAGGTTCGCCTCCTCGCCGCATGGTGCGCCTGCTTCGAACTTTGTGCAGCCTTCGCGCACCATGAGTTCCGCTGCCCGCATTTGGGCGTAGGCGCGCGCGATGGGGAACTGGACGCCCTGGTTCTGCCCGATTGGGCGGCCGAAGACCATGCGTTCCTTTGCATAGGCCACCGCTCTGGCGATGAACCATTTTGCATCGCCAACGCACTCGGCGGCGATCAAGAGGCGCTCGGCGTTCATCCCGTCCAGGATGTAGCGGAAACCCTTGCCCTCCTCGCCGATCAGGCTTTCGGCCGGGATGCGCAGGTCGTCGAAGAAGAGTTCGCAGGCGTTGTGGTTCATCATGGTGCGGATGGGGCGGATGGTGAGGCCGTGCCCGACCGCGTCGCGCATGTCGATGAGGAAGACCGAAAGTCCCTCGGTGCGTTTCGCCACTTGCTCACGCGGTGTGGTGCGCGCAAGCAGGATCATCAGATCGGAATGTTCCGCCCGCGACGTCCAGACCTTCTGCCCCGAGACCACCCACGTCTCGCCGTCGCGGCGGGCGGTGGTGCGCAGGCTCGTTGTGTCTGAGCCGGAGGTCGGTTCGGTCACGGCGAAGGCCTGCAGGCGAAGCTTGCCGGCGGCGATTTCGGGCAGCCAGCGCGCCTTTTGTTCGGCGGAGCCGTGCCGCAGGAGCGTGCCCATCGTGTACATCTGGGCATGGCAGGCGGCACCGTTGCAGCCCGAAGCGTGGATCGTCTCTAGGATGGCAGCGGCGGCGGACAGTGGCAGCCCCACACCGCCGTACTCCTCCGGGATCAGCACCGAAAGCCAGCCCGCGTCGGTGAGCGCCTGTACAAATTCGGTGGGATAGGCGCGCTCCGCGTCGAGCGTGCGCCAGTACTCGCCAGGAAAACGGGCGCAGAGTTTGCGGACTTCGGCCCGAAGGTCGGCCCAAGGGTCGCCGCGCGCGAGGCTGCCGTCCATCCCATCCCCTCCCTCTTCTGCGTTATCGCGCTGCGCCCGCGGGGCGACAAGGCGGGCGGATGCGGATCGCGGTTGCGCAAGCCCCTGCGCATCGGGCACCCCAGGCCCGAACGACGAAGGAGGCTCGCTTATGCGCGTCGCGATGTTCTCGACCAAACCCTATGATCGCCGAAGCTTCGAGGAACGCGCGGGCGCGCGCGAGCACCACTTCGCCTGGCTCGAGCCGAGGCTCTCGCTCGAGACGGCGCCGCTCGCCGACAAGTTCGACGCTGTCTGCTTGTTCGTCAACGACGATGCGAACGCGAGAGTGATCGAACGCCTTGCGCAAGGCGGTGTGCGGCTGATCGCTCTGCGCTGCGCGGGGTTCAACAACGTCGATCTCGCCGCGGCCGAGGCGCACAGCGTCGCGGTGGTGCGCGTGCCGGCCTACTCGCCGCATGCCGTGGCGGAGTTCACCATTGGCCTGATGCTGAGCCTGATCCGCCGCATCCATCGCGCCTATCAGCGCACGCGGGAAAACAACTTCTCGCTCGAGGGCCTGCTGGGATTCGATCTCTACGACAAGACCATCGGCGTCGTCGGCACGGGTCGCATCGGCGCCATTGTGGCGAGGATCCTGCGCGCGGGCTTCGGCTGCACCGTGGTCGCGAGCGATGTGCGACGCGATGCCGCGCTGGAGGCGATCGGCGTGACCTACGTCGCACGGGAGGAGCTCCTCCGCGCCGCCGACGTCATCACCCTGCACGCCCCGCTGACACCTCAAACGAAGCACCTGCTCAATGCACGCACCTTCGGTGATCTCAAGGAGGGGGCGATGGTGGTGAACACCTCGCGCGGCGCGCTGATCGATGCGGAGGCCGCAATCGAGGCACTGAAGGAAGGCCGCCTGGGCGGGCTTGCGATCGACGTCTACGAACAGGAGGCGGATCTGTTCTTCGAGGACCTGTCAAACGAGATCATCAAGGATGACGTGCTGCAGCGGCTGATGATGTTCCCCAACGTTCTGGTGACAGGGCACCAGGCGTTTTTCACGCGCGAGGCCTTGGCGGCGATCGCAGAGACGACGCTTGCTAACCTGGACGCGTTCGCCAAGGGCGCGCCCCTGGTCAACGCAGTGACGGTACCGAGTGTGAAGGGGTAGGAGGCTAGGCGAGGGGCCGATGGGCCCTTCGCGCACCCCAAGAGCGCGGCCCTCCCGGTGGTCGGGCCTGCAGATGGGGTGCTCGGGACTCGTCTGCCTCCTGCTGTTCATCGGAGTCTGGGGTTGCGCAAAAGCCGCCCCGGCCGCGCTCCGGTCGGCCCTTCAGCGTGACGATATACTGGCTCGCCGTTCACCCAGACCTGCTCGATCCCCGACGCGGGCCGAGTGGGCTGCTCGAACGTCGCCTCGTCGATCACGGTTGCGGGGTCGAACAATACGAGGTCGGCAAAGGCGCCCGGGCGGATCACGCCGCGATCGGGAATGCCGAAGGTTTCGGCCGTGAGGCCCGTCATCTTGCGCACCGCCTCCTCGAGCGAAAACAGCCGTTCCTCACGCGCATAGCGCCCGAGCACGCGCGGGAACGTGCCCCAAGCCCGAGGGTGCGGGAAGGAATCGTGCGGCAGACCGTCCGACCCGATCATCGCGCGCGGATGGGCGAGAATGCGCCGTACGTCCTCCTCGCTCATCTGGAAGGTGATCGCCCCGGCAGGCAGTAGGCGTTCGGCCGCTTCGCGCCGAGTGCAGCCCCAGGCGCGCGCGATCTCGTCGAGATCGCGCCCCCGCATTTCCGGGTGCGGCACCGACCACGTGATGACGACGCGCACGTCATCGCGCAGCTTCTCCGGCAAGAGGACCGTGCTGGAGGCCGGGTAGGGATAGACGTCGAACGCTATGCGCTGGTTGCGCGCTGCCTCATCTACCCGCGCAAGCGTTTGCACGCTGCGGCCCCAATTGTGCGGGTAAATACATTTGAAGTGACTGATGACCACTGGCACGCGCGCGGCGCGACCGATCGTACAGGCCTCGTCGATTGCCTCCAGGATCGCATCGCCCTCATCGCGCATGTGGGTGGCGTAAAGCCCACCCGCTTCCGTAAGCGCTTCGGCGATGGCGATCACCTCATCCGTCGTCGCCGCATTCGCTGGCGGATACCATAGCCCCGTCGAGAGCCCCCAGGCCCCTTGGCGCAGACCTTCGGCGAGACGCTCCTTCATCCGCGCGGCCTCCGCTTCGGTCGCACTGCGGCCAAGGGCGCCGTCCCCCATCTCGCGCACGCGCAAAGTTGTGTGGCCGATGAAGGCGATCGCATTGACGGCAGAGCCCTGGCGGCGGAAATCCTCGGCATATTCGGCGAAACTGCCGTAGCGCCAGTGCATGGCGTCGTCGCCAATCAGGTCGAGCGGCGCGGGAGGGCGCTTCTCGCGCGTCAGTGGGCTCAGCGAGATGCCGCAATTGCCAACGACGACGGTGGTCACTCCCTGGCTGAGTTTGCAGTGCAGGCACTCTGGCCCGCACAGCACGGCGCGGTCGTCGTGCGTGTGTGCGTCGATGAAGCCGGGTGCGACCGCCTTGCCGGCAGCGTCGATCTCCACCGCGCCGGATGTGGCCGAACAGTCGCCCACCGCAATGATCCGGTCGTGCGAGACGGCGACGTCGGCGAGGCGGCGCGGCGCGCCAGTGCCGTCGAAGACTAGGGCGTTACGGATGACAAGGTCGCAGCGAAACACGGTGGCCATGGCAGCCCGCTCAGCTCAGGGGCACGAACAGATAGTCGGCATCGCCGGCAAAGCCCTCGACCGGTGCACTATCCGGCATCCGCCGCGCAGCGTAGCCGAGCGGGGCAAGTAAGGACCAGAGGGTGTCCGGCGTGTCGCCAACTCGTGCGAGCGAGGAGGCGACGATCTCCAGCAAAAGCGCTGGGCGGAAGCGGGCGAGGGCGGCCTTCCCGCCGCGCAGCACGTGCCCCTCCCAGCCCTCGACATCGCACTTGATGAGGTCGAGGCGTCGAAAGCCCATCCGTTCGGCCAGCCCGTCCAGCGTCTCCACCGTCACGCGATCCTGGCGTGTCTCTCCCTGCCGTCCGGAAGGGGCGAAGCTCGCCAAGCCGAAACCCAATGCGCCTGACCGCTTGATGGGGGTGGCGAGCACGAGCTCGCCCGGCCGATCGGAAAGCCCGCCGGCGACGACGGTGACGTTGCGCAGGCGATGCAGACGCACAACCCTTTGCAGGATCGACTGTGCATAGGGCGAGGGCTCGACGGCGATCACGCGCCCCGCAGGGGCGAGACGGGCGAAGAGTTTGGTGAACTGCCCTGCATGTGCGCCGATGTCGACCGCGACACCATCCTCCGGCAGGAGGGGGCGGAGCAGAGGGAGCAGATCGCGGTGGTGCTGCTGGGTCGCCGCCTTCCAGGCATGAGCGACCCACTCGAGCCGCCCCCGCAACGACGCAGTCGCGCTCACGCGGTGTCCTTCACGAACCCGTAATCACGCGCCGCTGCCTCGGGCGAGATCAGCCCATCCGCCACATCGCGCGCGACCAAGGCGGGGTCGCGTTCACGCGGGTCGCCCATGCCGCCACCCCCCGGAAGGTGGAGCACGAGGCGTCGCCCAGCGGGGATCACCTGGTAGCCCTTGGTGCGCAGCACCGCGCCATCGTCGCGCAGCACAGCGCCGGGTGCGCCGTCCTTGCCGCCGAAGCGGCCGCGCGGCGGGTTGGCCACGCGGTCGAAAATCGCGTTGACAGCGAACTCAGCGTCAGCGGCGGCGCCGATCACCATGGTCTGGCCGAAGCCGCCCTGCGTCCGGCCCGCCCCGGCGGAGTCGGGGCGGAGTTCCTTGCGCCAGATGATGATGGGGGCTGCGTTCTCCGTCGCCTCCACCGGCATCGTGCGCACCCCCGAGGGGAAGGCGCAGGCGGAAAGCCCATCCTTGGTCCAGCGGGCGCCGGTGCCACCCGAGTTGAAGGTGATGATCTCGAAATCCGGGCAAGTGGCGCGCGGGCCCGATACTTGCGGGCCCCCACGGAGCGGCGGGTTCCACAACGACGACGACCCCTCCGCCGCCACGCGCTCCGGCACGACTTGGGCGAGGCAACCCATCATCAGGTCGGGCAGGAGTTGGCCGATGACATGGCGGACGGAGACCGGGTAGGGCCGCGGAGCGTTGAGGATCGAGCCCGGGGGAATCGTGATGCGGAACGGGAGAAGCGACGCCCAGTTGTTCGGCACCTCGGGTGCCACCACCACCTTCAGCCCGAAGCAGGTATAGGCGCGCGTATACGCCGGCGGAACGTTGATGCCCCGTGACGAGAGCGGCGAGGTGCCGGCATAGTCCACCTCGATCGCGCCCTCGCGAACGCTGAGCGCGGCGCAGAGCCTGATCGGCTCATCATAACCGTCTGAGGTGAGCTCGGCTCTCCAGGTGCCCTGCGGCAGGCGCGCGATCTCGGCCAGCGTCGCCTTGAGCGAGGCATCGAAGATCGCCTCGGCGAGGGGCTCGATGGAGTCGAGCCCGTACTCCTCCATCATGGCAACAAGTCGCCGGATGCCCGCTTCGTTGCAGGCGCAGAGCGAATAGACGTCGCCCTCGAGCTCGGCCGGCGTGCGGGAGTTGGCGCGCAGGAAGCCGAAGAAGGTTTCGTTCGGCCTGCCCTGCTCGAAGCATTTCAGGATCGGAATCGTCAGCCCTTCCTCGAACACCGACCGGCCCTCGGGCCCCATGCCGAGCCCGCCAACGTCGATCACGTGCGCGGTATTGGCGAACAGGGCGACGAGGTGGCCGTCCCGGAAGGCTGGGGTGACGACGGTGAGGTCATGCAGGTGCCCGGTGGCGAGCCAAGGATCGTTGGTGATGTAGTGATCACCCAGGCGCATCGTCGCGGGGGGGATCGCGCGCAGGAAGTGGGCGACCGCTTCCGCCATCGAGTTGACGTGGCCGGGCGTGCCGGTCACCGCCTGGGCGAGCATGCGGCCGTGCAGGTCAAAGACGCCGGCGGACAGGTCGCCGGCCTCGCGCACGGTGGTGGAGAAGGCCGTGCGGATCATGGTCTGCGCCTGCTCCTCCACCACCGCGATCAGGCGGTTCCACATCACCTGAAGGCGGATGCGTTCGAGCGCCGCCGAGGGCGCGGATGGGCGTTGCGGTGCCGCGTCGTTCATGTCCTCGCGTCCCGAACGCGCGTCAGCCGAATGAAGCCGCGCGCGTCAGCCCTCGCGCGCCAGCCGGGAGGGACGAGGGTCGAGGTCTCGTCCTCGGCGATGATGGCAGGCCCGTCGATGGCCATGTCGGCGCGGAGAGTGGAGCGGTCAACGACGGACCAGGGTGCAACCGCCGCGCTCGCAGTGTCGCGCACGAGGCGTGTCGCCGGGTCAGCCGCACTCGCACCGTCCGTGAGAGCGGCAGGCGGCGGTGCCTCCGCGGGGGCGGCGAGGCGCAGAGCGAAGGCGAGGATCTCGACGTCCGTTCCGGGCACCGGACGATCGTAGGTGTTGGCATAGGCGCGGTCGTACGCCGTGCGGATCGTGGCGAGATCGTCGGAGGCGAGGGGGCGCGCCGGCAATACGACTGCAATCTCATGGCCCTGCCCGACATAGCGCATATAGGCGAGGCGCTGCTCCTCCGCGGCCAGGCCCGGCGCGCCTTGCGCGACGATCGCTTCGGCCTCCGCGCGCATGTCGGCGAACAGGGCGTTGATGCGGGCGACGTCGAGCGAGGCAAGGCGCTGGTAGAGGCTGCGCACCACCTCGTAGGCGACGGGGGCGCGCAGGAAGCCGATCGCGCTGCCCACCCCTGCACCGGGCGGCACCAGCACCTCGTCGATCCCGATCTTCTCCGCCACGCGCGCGGCGTGCACGGGCCCGCCGCCGCCGAAGGCGATCAGCGTGCGGCCCTCGAGTGTGGTGCCGGCCTCGATCGCGTGCACGCGGGCCGCATTCGCCATCGCCTCGTCGACGATCTCGACCACGCCGACCGCAGCCGTTGCGACATCGCTCCCTTGCCGGATCGCAACGTCGCGGGCCATCGCAGCTTCGGCGCGATCGAGGTGCAGGGCAAGGCGGCCGCCGGCGAAACGGTCCGGGTCATAGCGGCCGAGAAGGAGATTGGCGTCCGTCACCGTCGGGCGATCTCCGCCGCGGCCGTAGCAGGCGGGCCCCGGATCCGCTCCCGCGCTGTCCGGCCCGACCGCGATCCTACCGAGCGAATCGACGCGCGCAATCGACCCCCCGCCGGCGCCGATCTCCACCATCTCCACCACCGGGATGCGCAAAGGCAGGCCCGAGCCCTTCTTGAAGCGCCCGACGCGGGCGACCTCGAAGGCGCGCGCCGTGTGCGGGCGGAAGTCCTCGACCAGGCAGACCTTCGCCGTCGTTCCACCCATGTCGTAGGAGAGCACGCGGGTGAGGCCGGCTTCGCGCGCGGTGGCGGCGGCGAACAGCGCGCCGCCCGCGGGCCCGCTCTCCACCAGGCGCACGGGGAAGCGACGTGCCGTCTCCACGCTGCACAAGCCCCCTGACGAGAGCATCATCAGAAGCGGAGCGCTCACCCCGATCGCGCGCAATCCCTCCTCAAGCCGGCCCAGGTAGCGGTCCATCAGCGGCTGCACGTAGGCGTTGGCAACCGTCGTGGAGAAGCGTTCATACTCGCGCATCTCGGGACTGACTTCGGAGGAGAGGCTGACCGGCAGGTCAGGGCAAGCCTCGTGCAGGATCTCGCGCACGCGCTGCTCATGGCGCGGATCGACGAAGCCGTGCAGGAAACCCACCGCCACCGCCTCCACGGCTTCCGAACGCAACAGCGGAATGAGTGCGCGCACGCCCTCCTCGTCGAGCGGGACCAGCACGCGCCCCGCGCGATCGAGCCGTTCCCGCACGGACAGGCGCAGGCGCCGCGGCACAAGGGGTTCGGGGAGGTTGATCTGCAGATCGTACTGGTCGTAGCGCGACTCGGTGCCCATCGCGAGCACGTCGCGGAACCCTTCCGTGGTGAGGAAGGCGACCTTCGCACCCTTGCGTTCGATGATCGCGTTGGTGGCAAGCGTGGTGCCGTGCACGACGAGATCGAGTGCGCTCGGCTCGAGCCTTGCTTCAGCGAGGATGCGCACGGCCCCCTCGAGCACGGCGCGCTCCGGTTCCGCAGGCGTGGTCAGCACCTTGGCGGTGAGGCGTCGGGTCTGGGTTTCGAGGGCGAAGTCGGTGAAGGTGCCGCCGATGTCGACGGCAAGGCGCACGCTCACGCCGCCTCCTCCGCGAGCCAGGCCTGCAGCACCGCGGCGGCCTGCGCGAAATCCTCCATCCGCATCGCCTCGTCGGGGTTGTGGCTGCCGTTCTGGTTGCGCACGAACAGCATGCCCGCTGGGATGCCGGCAGCGGCGAAGGCCGCTGCATCGTGGCCCCCGCCGGAGGGCATCACGCGGTGGGGGATGCCAAGCCGTTCAGCGGCGCGCGCAAGCCCGGCCTGGATCCTCGGGTCCATCAAGGCGGGGCTCGACCCCGTTTCCGCCCCGAGTTCGAAACGGACCTTGCGACGCGCCTCGATCTCTGGGACGAGCGCATGGAGTTCGGCGAACAGCGCATCGCAATGCGCGCGCTCGACCGCGCGGATGTCGAGCTCGAACCGCGCCTCGCCCGCGATCTTCGTGAAGCCGGCCTCAGGGGCGGTCGCAAGCACGCAGAAGGTGCAGACGACCTCCTTGCCCTCTGCGTCCATCTGCTCCCAGGCGAGATCAAGGCGATGCGCCAGTTCTGCCAGGGCGATTGCAGCATCGGCGCGATACGCGCGAGGGGTGGCACCCGAATGGTCATAGCGGCCGAGGACGCGGGCGGAACGCAACCGTCGCGACCCCGGGATGCCAGTGACGATGCCGACGGGAATGGCTTCCGCCTCCAGCACGGGCCCCTGTTCGATGTGCAGTTCGACGAAGGCGGCGATTCCTTGGCGGGACAGATGTGCCCGTCCGTCGCGAACGGGATCGGGGTCGAACCCCTCTTCCGCCATGTGCTCGGCGAGGGTGCGCCCGCTGTCGCGCCGTCGGACGTCGAGCTCTTCGGGGCGGAGCAGGCCCAACGCGCCTCGGCTACCGGGGTAGGAGGTCGGGAACCAGGCCCCTGCTTCCTCCGCTCGGATCGCCATCACGGTAATGTCGCGCGCTGGGATGAAGCCAGCCGTGACGAAGCCGGCGACCACCGCGAGACCGGCGGCGACACCGGCCGCACCGTCGTAGTTGCCGCCGCGGGGAACGGAGTCGAGATGCGAGCCGATGATGATCGCGGGAAGGGAACGATCCGTTCCCGCAAGCGTCGCATAGAGGTTGCCGACATGGTCGGTCGCGAGGGTGAGGCCGAGCTTCTCGGCGCAGGAGCGGACCAAGTCGTGCGCGATTCGCTCACCCGGGCCATAGGCCTCGCGCGTCACACCCACCCCGTCATGGGTGCGGGCCGCGAGATCGGCGAGGAAACGTTCGGCGAGCGCGATGTCGGGGGCGACGTTCGAGCGCATGGGCGTCGGTCGGGGTCGGCTCAAGTGCAGCGAATGAGCCCGCCGTCGACGCGGACGATGCTGCCGGTGATGTAGGCCGCGCGATCGGAAGCGAGGAAGGCGGCGACGGCGCCGAACTCGTCCGGCCGACCGAGCCTGCCTGCAGGAATGGCGGCGGCACGCTTCGCCAGCACCTCCTCGAGGCTTGCTCCCGTCCGGTTCGCCTCGAAGCTGGCGGTCTCGCGCAGACGGTCCGTCTCGATCGCACCGGGGGCGAGGATGTTGCACGTGACGCCCTCCGCCGCGACCTCGGTGGCGAGCGTCTTGTTCCATCCGACGATCGCGCCGCGCAGCGTGTTGGAGAGGATCATGTTCGGCAACGGCTGGATCATGCCCGAGGAGCCGACAGTGAGGATGCGGCCCCAACCTCGTTCACGCATGCCGGGCAAGAGACGCATGGCAAGCCGGATGGGGGCGACCACCATGCGCGTGAACTGCTCCTTCAGCGAATCAAGCGACAGCTCGACGGCTGGGCCGACCGGCGGGCCACCATGGTTGAGCACGAGGATGTCGACTCCGCCGAGCCGCAGCACCGCTTCCTCGGCCAGCACATCCATGCCCGACTCGTCGGCGACATCGGCAACGATGGCGTAGGCGACGACGCCATGCTGCGCGGAGAGATGCGCGGCAAGGGCGGCGAGGGCGTCGCGGTTGCGGCTGGCCAGCGCCACCGCCACACCTTCCGCCGCCAGGGCGCCGGCGATTGCCCGACCAAGCCCGCGCGAAGCGCCGAGCACCAGCGCGCGCCGCCCTTTCAGCCCGAGATCCATCTCCTCTCCCTCGTCGTCGCGCCGGATCGTACCCACCGTGTGCCCGCCCGCAAGGGAGGGACGCTGGACTGCGGACTGCGCCCCTGGCATGCGGCGCGGGTGCAACAACAGGGAGGCTTCGCATGCAGCCAGAGGCCAAACCCACGCTCCTGCTCACGCGACGTCTGCCCGAGAATGTGATGGCGCGGGCGCGGCGCGCCTATACCCTGGTGGGGCCGGAGCCGGCGGATCTGCCGTGGCCGCGCGAAAGGCTGGTCGCGGCCTTGGCCGAGGCTTGTCCTGAGGCGGTGATCTGCGCGCCCGGCGATGTATTCGATGGCGCAGCGATTGCGGCGATGCCGCGAAGCCTGCGCATCCTCGCCACCTTCTCCGCGGGCACCGACCACATTGACCTCGACGCGGCGAAGGCGAGGGGGCTCGTCGTCACCAACACGCCCGATGTGCTGACGGAGGCGACCGCGGAGCTCACCCTCGCTTTGATCCTTGCCGCTGCGCGCAGGCTCGGTGAAGGCGAGCGCTTGGTGCGTGCCGGGGGATGGCAGGGCTGGACTCCGACGCAGCTGCTTGGCCTGCGCGTGAGTGGCAAGCGGCTGGGCATCCTCGGCATGGGGAGAATTGGCCGGGCACTGGCGCGTATGGCACGAGGCCTGCGGATGGAGGTGCACTATCACAACCGCCGTCGGCTCGACCCCGCGCTGGAGGAGGGGGCGGTTTTTCACGGCGAAGCGGAGTCGATGCTGAGCGCGATCGACATCCTCGCACTCACCGCCCCTGGCAGCGACGCGCTCCGACATTGGTTGAATGCGGAGCGAATCGCGCTGTTGCCGCGCGGGGCCGTCGTGGTTAACACCGGGCGGGGAAGCCTGGTCGACGATGAGGCGCTGATCGCTGCGCTGCGGTCAGGCCATGTGGCCTTTGCCGGGCTCGATGTGTACGACGGAGAGCCGGCTTTGCACCCCGGTTATCTCGCGCTCTCGAATGTCGTTCTGTTGCCCCACCTCGGGAGTGCGACAGTGGAGACGCGCGATGCGATGGGTTTTCGCGCTCTCGACAATCTCGATGCGTTCTTCGCTGCCCTTGATCCACCCGATCGGGTGGCGTGATCCGGGCGTCAGGCCGTTGCGTTGCCGATTGGCCGCCTGCATGTCACGCCAGCCCGCCCGAGTACGGCTGCCCGCCGTTTTGGCGATCTTTTGTTCAGATCAGCTTCACCGGCGCGCCACCCGTCACGCTGCCCGCATGCCGGCGAGGAAGCGATCGACCTCGGCGGTCAGCTTCGACGCCTCTGCCGCCAAGCCATTCGCCGCTTCCAGCACCTGCACTGCTTCCGTCCCGGCCCTCTCGACCGCCCGGTTGACTGAGCCGATGGTGGCGGCGACCTCGGAGGTGCCGGCCGCCGCCTGCTGCACACTGCGCGCGATTTCTGCCGTCGCCGCACCCTGCTGTTCCACGGCAGTCGCGATCGACGTCGCGATTGCCTCCATGCGCCGGATTGTTCCGGCAATGGAGCGGATGGCGGAGACCGCCTGGTCGGTCACCCCTTGCATGGCGGTGATTTGGGTTGCGATCTCCTCCGTCGCCTTGGCGGTCTGGCCGGCAAGGCTCTTCACCTCCGAGGCGACGACGGCGAAGCCCTTGCCCGCCTCGCCGGCACGCGCCGCTTCGATGGTCGCGTTGAGTGCAAGCAGGTTCGTCTGGCTCGCGATGTCGCCGATCAGCCTCACCACGTCGCCGATGCGGGAGGCGGCGTCAGCGAGTCCCTTCACTGTCTCGTCCGTCGCCTGCGCCTGGGCCACTGCTTCCGACGCGATCGCCGTACTCTCCTGCACCTGACGGGCGATCTCGCGCACGCTGGCGGCGAGTTCCTCGGCGGAAGCCGCGACCGTTTGCACGTTCGTGCTCGCCTGGTCGGTGGCGGCTGCGACTGCAACCGTCTGCTTGCCTGTCTCGGAGGCGACTTGGGTCAGGGTCTCGGCGGAGGCGCGCATGGAGTTGGCGGCGCCGAGCACGCTTTTCGCCACCGCACCCACATTCGCCTCGAGCTCGTCGGCGAGCCGCACCTCCCGCGTGATCACCTCCCAGTTGAGCAGCGCAGCAGCATAGGCGCCACTGCGATTGCGCACGGCGCTGATCGTCAGGGTCATCGTCTCCGGGCCGAGGCGGATCCTTGCTTTGTGCGGCAGCTGGGCCGGATTCGAGAGGATGGACTGCACGCGTTTGGGGTCGCGGTGGAAAATGTCGACGCTCTGGCCGATGAGCGCGTCGACATTCACCGGGAGGAGGTGTTCGATCGAGGCGAGAGTGTCGCGCGTGGCCTGGTTGAGGTAGGTGATGCGGAAATCGTTCTTCGGGTCGGCCACCATCACGGGCTGCGGCAGTTGATCGAGGATCTGGCTCTGAAGGAAGGCGCGTTCCGCCTCGGCGCGCAGCCGTTCCGTCGCAGCAGCGATGCGGCCAATCTCGTCGCGCCGCCCGGTGAAGCCGACGTCGACCGCGGTGTCGCCAGCCGCAATCCGGTCGAGGGTCGCGCTCACGCGTCGCAGAGGGGAGGAAATGGCGAAGGTCGTCGCGACGCCAGAGACCACCAAGGTTGCGGCAATGCCAAGGCCGATCACCAACAAGTGCTGCCGGACCGCACCACCCTCCGCTTGTGAGAGCGCCTCGAACTCCCGTTGCGTCGCTGCATAGCTGCTGACCAGTGCGCCAAGCAGGCGCTCTGCGCTCGCTCGCGCAGGCGCTGTTCCCTCGCGCTGGTACGAGGCGAGCTGCGCTGTGAAACCAGCGAGTTGGCTAGCCGTGGCGCCGAGTTCGGTGAAAGCCTGCTGCAAAGCGAGCACCTGGTCACGGAACGAGGCCGAGACTGGGGCATTGAGCAGCGGCCTGAGCGCCGTGTGGCCGAGCGCGATCGCCGCCTGCATCGCATGACGTTGCGCCCCATCGCCCGTGGCGAGGTAGCGCAGCACAGCGATGCGCAGAGCCGCCGCTGCCTCGCCGAGCTCAGCCAGTTTCGCCCGCGCGTCGTTCTCCGCCACCGTGTCCATGCCTTCGAGCCAGATCGCGGTCTCGACCTGCGTGACCCGTTCCTGGAAGCGGTCGGTGGCCGGGAGGAAAGCTTCGTCGCGCGCAGAGAGCAGGCGCTTGCGGAGCTCGCCCATGGTGGCGATGGCGTCGCGATAGGCGGCAACGGCGCCCTCGGCTTCGGTGAGGCGCCGGCGCAGGGCCTCGTCCGTCTCCTTGCTTAGCGTTCGTGCAAGGTGCCCGAGAGCCTGGCTTGCAGCCTCGGTCGCGCGCGCGACCGCCGCGTCGGCAGTGCGCGCGTCCTGCGCCATTTGCGTGTCGCGATTGAAGGTCGGCATTTGGAGAAGCGAGGCAATCGCCTCCCGCACCGCAACCTCCTTCGCGACAGCTTCAGCGTGGCGCTCCTCGGAGCGGTCCATGCGGTCGAGCCCCCGCATGGTCTGAAAGATGAGGACGCCCACCAGCCCGAGGGTGATGGCGCCCGACAGCGCGAGCTTGCCGGCGATCGAAAGATTGCTGATCACGCGCATGTCGCTGCCCTTCGCTTCCCTTAAGGATGCGCAGGAGCATCGCCGCCAAGCCTTAACGGCGGGTTAGCGGGTGCGGTTCATCGCCCGCGCCATCCCTGCCCCGCCGAGTGTCCGTCACTTGTCACGCCATCGTCGTCTCACGCTCCTCTGCGAGCACGGCGGCGAGGTCGTCGAGGGCGCGGCCAAAGCGGTCGAGAAGCTCGTCGATTTCGGCACGCGAAATGATGAGAGGGGGTGAAAAGCCGATGGTGTCGAACACCATGGCGCGGCAAATCAGCCCATGCTCCTCTGCGTGCTTGACGAGGCGTGGGCCAATCTTCCGCGCGGGAGCGAAGTTCCGGCGCGCCTCCTTGTCCTCGACGAGCTCGACACCCGCGATGAGCCCAACCCCTCGCACTTCCCCCACCAGAGGGTGGTCGGCGAAGCGTTCGCGCAGCTGCGCCTGGAAATAGGGCCCCACCTCGCGCACCTTCCCGACGATGTCGATCTCGTCATAGATTTTGAGCGTCTCCACGGCGACCGCCGCCGGCACGGGATGGCCCGAATAGGTGAAGCCGTGGCCGAAGCTCCCGATCTCGTGGCTTTGCTTCGCCAGCGCCTGGAAGAGGCGATCGTTCACCATCACCGCCGAGATCGGCAGGTAGGCGTTGGAGAGCGCCTTGGCACAGACGAGGAGGTCGGGTTCGAGGCCGAAAGTCTGGCTGCCCCAGTAGTTGCCGGTGCGCCCGAAGCCGCAGATCACCTCGTCGGCGACGAGTAGGATGTCGTATTTGCGCAGAATGGGCTGGATGGCCTCGAAGTAGCCGCGCGGCGGCACGACCACGCCGCCCGCGCCCTGCACCGGTTCGGCGAACATCGCAGCGATTGTCTCCGGCCCCTCGCGCAGGATGAGCGCCTCCAATTCTTCGGCGAGACGCTGGCTGAACTGCTCCTCCGTCTCGCCCGGCAGCCCCTCGTGGTAGTAGGTCGGGCAGCGCAGGTGCAGGAAGCCCGGCAGCGGCAGGTCGAAACCCTTGTGGTTGATCGTCTGCCCGGTGACCGAGCCGGCGGCGATGGTGATGCCGTGGTAGCCGCGCACCCTGCCGATGATCTTCTTCTTCTCGGGCCGTCCCCAGACATTGTTTGCATACCAGATCATTTTGATAGCGGTATCATTTGCCTCCGAACCGGAATTGGCGAAGAATACCCGGCTCATCGGCACCGGGGCGCGGGCGAGCAGCATCTCGGCAAGCTCGATCATCGGCGGGTGCGACCGCCCGCCAAAAGCATGGTAGAACGGCAAGGCGCGCATCTGCCGTACAGCCGCCTCGACCAAGCGTTCATTGTCGAAGCCCAAGGCAGTGCACCACAGCCCGGCGAGGGTATCGATGTATTCCCGCCCTGCTTCGTCCCACACCCTCACGCCCTTGCCGCGGGTGATGACAAGCGGCCCCGTGCGCAGATGCGCCTCGAGATCCGTGTAAGGGTGGAGCACGGACGCGATGTCGCGAGCAGACGGGCTGTTGGGGCGGATCGGCGCGTTCATGGGACACTCCTCGTCTGCAGCCACTATACGGACGGTCCGGCACAATCCACCAGACCATGTCCTCTCGCATGGCTTCACCATTTGCGCTAACGGGGACTGCGAGGCTCACCAAGGGGGCGAGCGCATGAGCACGATCGCCGTGCCGCAAGCGGCGCATTGGGGCGCCTTCGAGGCCCTGGTCGAGGCGGGCCGTGTGGTCGGCGTGCGCCCTTTCGGCCGCGACCGCGCACCGGGGCGGTTGCTCGCCGCCATACCCGACCTCGTGCATGCGCGCGTGCGGATCGACCGGCCCCATGTACGCAAGGGATGGCTCGCGGGTCGTCGCGCAGGCTGCCCGCGCGGCGGCGATCCCTTCGTGCCCATCTCCTGGGACCGCGCCATCCGCCTGGTTGCCGAGGAGGTCGCGCGCGTGCGGGCCGAACACGGCAACGGCGCGATCTTCGGCGGTTCCTACGGCTGGGCCTCGGCGGGGCGGTTCCACCATGCGCGCACGCAGCTGCAGCGCCTCCTCGCCCTCCTCGGCGGCTACGTCGGCCAGGTGACCAACTACTCCTACGCCGCCGGCATGACGCTGATGCCGCACATCGTTGGCACCAATGACTGCATCCAGGGCCCAGCCACCGATTGGCCCTCCATCCTCGCCCATGCCCGCGTGCTGGTCTGCTTCGGCGGGCTGCCGCTGAAGAACGGCGAGGTGTGCGCCGGGGGGGCAGGCGAGGGCCAGTACCGGCTCTGGCTCGCCGAACTCGCGCGATCAGGGCTCAAGGTCCTCACTGTCTCGCCAGACCGTGGCCCCACCCCCGCCTTCCTCGGTGCCGAGTGGATTCCCATCCGCCCCGGCACTGACACCGCCTTTATGCTCGCGATGGCCCATGTCATGGTCTCTGAAGGGCTGGAGGATCGCGCCTTTCTCGCCAGCCACTGTGTCGGTTGGCAGACGCTCCGCGCCTACATCCTGGGTACGACCGACGGTGTCGCGAAAACGCCCGCCTGGGCGGAAGCGATCACGGCCGTGCCGGCGGAGCGAATCGCAAATATCGCGCGCATGATCGCGCGCGAACCCTGCATGATCACCGCCACCTGGTCTCTGCAGAGGGCGGATGGGGGCGAACAGCCCTTCTGGATGGTGGTAGCGCTCGCCGCGATGACGGGCGGCATCGGGCGTCCCGGCCGCGGCTTCGCCTTCGGCTATGGCTCGATCAACGGCGTTGGCAACCCGCGCCACGATCTGCCCGTTCCTGCCCTCTCGCCTGGGCGAAACCCCTTGGGCCTGTTCATCCCTGTCGCGCGCCTCACCGACATGCTGGAGCGGCCCGGCGAGCGCTATGACTACAACGGCCGCACCTTCACCTATCCCGACATCCGCCTGATCTGGTGGGCAGGCGGCAACCCTTTCCACCACCACCAGGACCTGAACCGGCTTTTGCGCGCTTGGGCCCAGCCCGACACTATCATCGTGCAGGAGCCGTGGTGGACACCGCTTGCGCGCCACGCCGACATCGTGCTGCCGGCGACGACCACGCTCGAGCGCAACGACATCGCCGCCTCCTCGCGCGACCGGTTCGTTCTCGCCATGAAACAAGCGCTGCCGCCGCAGGGCCTTGCACGCGACGATTGGGCGATGCTCGCCGACATCGCCGAGGAATTCGGCCTGCGCGCGCGCTTCACCGAACAGCGCGATGAGCCCGCTTGGCTTGCCCATCTCTATGAGACGGCGCGTCGCGGCTGGAGCGAATACGGGCTCGAGACGCCCGATTTCGACGGCTTCTGGGAGCGTGGGTTCCTCGAATTCGACCCGCCCGCGCGTCCCTTTGTGCTGTTCGAAGGATTCCGGAACGATCCCTACACGGAACCGCTTGCCACGCCCTCGGGCAAGGTTGAGCTCTTCTCCGAAACCATCGCCGGCTTCGGCTACGACGACTGCCCAGGCCACCCGGTGTGGAAGGAACCGCGCGAGTGGCTCGGCTCAGCTCTCGCCGCACGCTACCCGCTGCATTTGTTGACTGACCAACCCGCCACACGGCTACACGGGCAGGGTGACCCGGGCCGGGTCAGCCTCGCCGCCAAGATTGCCGGGCGGGAGCCGATTCGAATCCACCCCGCGGACGCCGCTGAGCGAGGCATTGCAGCAGGCGATGTGGTGCGCGTGTTCAACGACCGCGGCGCCTGCTTGGCCGGTGCCGTGCTGGACGATGACTTGCTGCGTGGCGTGGTGGCGATGGCGACGGGGGCGTGGTTCGACCCGCTGGAGCCGGGGGTTCCGGGGTCGCTTTGCGTGCACGGCAACCCGAACGTGCTGACGCGCGATGAGGGCACGTCTCGGCTCGGCCAGGGCCCTGTCGCACACTCCTGTCTGGTCGAGATCGAACGCTGGCAGGGGCCGCTGCCGCCCGTGCGCGTGCACGACCCCCCGCCAATCGAGGAGGAGCCATAAACCGGTGCCGATCCTCTGCCGACGCACGCTGCTGGCCACCTCGGCCGCCGCCATTGCCTGGCCTGCTGCCGCGCAGCCCGGCGTGTCCGACATTCTCGACGTCTCCCAGCCGGTGCTGCTCGATGACCGCAGCGCGCCCGGCTATCGGCGCGACGTTCTGCTGCGCTGGGGCGATCGGGTAGCGTTCAATGCACCGCCATGGAACCCGCATCTGCCCGACGCCGAGGCCGCCGCCACGCAGTTCGGCTGGGATGCGCGGCTTGCCGCCATCATCACGCCGCCACCGGCGGCGGATGGAATTCCACGCCTGGTCGCGGTCTTCACGCACGCGCGGGTCGATCCACGCCTCGCTTTCCCCTCTCTTCTGCCCAATCCGGCGATCGAGATCGGCATGGTCGGGGCATCCGTGGTCAACCTCGAGTTTCTCGGCGGCCGGTGGGTGGTGGTGGATGGCGGGTTTCAGGCGCGTCGTCTCACGGGCACCTCGCTCTGTCGTCTGGCAGGGCCGGCGGCCGGCGATGCACGGCTGCGCACCAGCGAGGACCCCGCCGGGATGGCGGCGCGCGGCATTCTCGCCGCGGAAGGCGGATGCGCGACAGCCTGGCGAACCGTTCTCTTGGCGGAAGGTGACGCTACCGAACAGATTCGCTCCTGGCGCGACCTCGCCTCGCGCTACCGCGAAGCCAACGAGCCGAACCGCTTCGGCTGGCTGGTGGAGCTCGACGCGCTCGACCCGACGGCGGTTCCCGTCAAACGCACCGCCTTGGGCCGTTTCCCGAAGGCGGATGTCGCGGTCGCGCGCGCGGCCGATGGCAGGCCCGTGGTGTATATGTCGGAGGCCCGCCGCGACGGGTTTCTCTATCGCTTCGTCGCCGCCCGCGCGCCGGATGGCGAGGGGCTGGCCGTCAACGGCGCGCTGTTGGACGAGGGGGCGTTGGCGGTCGCTCGTGTGGAGGGATCGACCATCCGCTGGCTACGCCTCCCCGCCACCGCCGCGGCTCTGATCGAGGCACGCATGGCGGCCGAGCAAGCGGGGGCGACACCGTTCGATTCGCCCTCGGGACTTGCCATCGCGCCGGATGGTCGGTTGTTCCTCGCCTGCCGCGGGGCCGAGCGCACGCCGGCGCGCCTCGATTCGCTGAACCCGCGCCCGATCAACCCCTGGGGCCACGTGGTCGAGATCATCCCCGACAACCGAGACCATGGGGCGGAGGCCGCCTCCGGTGCGGTGCTGATTCTCGGCGGCGATCCCGCCCAGCCGGGGTCGACCGCGCGCTATGGGGCGGGGTCGCGCGTGTGGCTCGCCGCACCAGCGGTGTTGGAGGTCGATGCGCGCGGGCGTCTGTTCATCGGCACCGCGCAAGGAAGCCTGCAGCGCACAAGCGGCATCGCCGATGGCATCTATCTCTGCGGCACGGGGGCGGGTGCGACGCGGGGGTCGATCGCCCTGCTCTACGCCGCCCCGCGCGCAGCCTCGATGGGTGGGCTTCGCTTTTCGCCTGATCACGCGACCCTCTTTTCGGTCGTGCGCACGCCGGGGGCGGAGCAGGGCGCCGACTTTGCGCGCCCCACCACGCGCTGGCCCGCCTTCGAGCCTGCCCTGCCGCCGCGCACCACCGTGATCGCGATCGCGCGCGACCGAGGCGGCATGATTGGAGGCTGAGAGGCGAAGAAGCTCCGCCGGCGCGGATGGCCGCCCAGTCTGGTCGGGCTGGCGGTGTGCTGTGCTGACAAGGTTGGCCTTGCTCAGGCTTGCCACCGAGCCGCCGTGCTGGGCGCCCTCAGCCACTGCGCCAAGCGTCGCTGGCCGTCAGCCGCGCCGTATGTGCGCCTTCGGATCCAGAGCGTCGGCGAGCGCGTCACCCGCAAAGTTGGTCGCCACCACGGTGATGAAGATGGCAAGCCCCGGCCACACCGCGGCCATTGGGGCGGAGAAGACGAGGTCCTGCGCGTTGGCGAGCATGGCACCCCAAGAAGCGGCGGGTGGTTGGATCCCCAGACCGAGGAAGGAAAGCACGGATTCGAGCAGGATCACCGCCCCAATCGACAGCGTGCTCGCCACCGCGACATGCACAGCGAGATTGGGCACCACATGGCGGGCAAGGAGACGTGCGGGCGACACCCCGAGCGCGACCGCGGCGCGCGCATAGTCCATGCGCAGGATAGAGAGCGCCGCGGCCCGCGTAATCCGCGCCACCTTCACCCATCCGAACAGGGCGACAATGACGATGATGCGCACGAGATCGGCCGCAAGCGCCCCCCTCGGCAGGCCGATGCGCGCCGGATCGACCGCGGCGAGCACGATAAGCAAGGGAAGCGCAGGCAGAGCGACGATGCCGTCGGCAAGCCGCATCAAACACGCATCGATCAACCCTCCCCACCAAGCCGCCGCAAGCCCGACTGCAAGCCCGATCAGCGCTGAGGCGACCGCGCCGCCAAGGCCGACCGCAAGCGACACGCGCGCCCCGTAGAGAAGCCGCAGCAACAGATCGCGTCCCAACTCGTCTGTGCCCAGAGGATGTTCGCGGGAGGGTGGGGCGAAGCGTTTGAACAGGTCTGGTCCGAAAGGGTCGTGACCCATCATCCCGGCGACGATCGGCGCTGCAAGGGCTGCGGCGATGAGCGCGATTAGGACGAGCGCCGAGACAGCACCGGCGCGATGCGCAAGAAACCGGGAGAAGGCGCGTCCGCTCATCGCCTGAGCCTCGGGTCGAGCGCGAGCTGGATCAGGTCGGCCGCGAGCGAGGCGGCAAGCGTGACCAGCGCAGCAAGCAGAAGAGCAAGCAGCGCGACATTGTAGTCGTTGCCCAGGATCGCGTCGTAGAGGAGCTTGCCCATGCCGGGCCAGGCGAACACCGTCTCCACCACGAGCGCGCCGGAAACGAGGGTGGCGAAATCCAGCGCGGCGACGGTGACGATCGGGATCGCCGCATTGGGCAGAGCATGGCGCAGCAGCACCCGCGAAGGTGAAGCGCCCTTGGCGCGCGCGGTGCGGATCCAGGGCTCGCCCAAAGCCTCGATCATTGCCGCCCGCGTCTGCCGCGCATAGGCGGCAAGCCCGAGCACCGTGAGCGTGACCGAGGGCAGGGCGAGATGGCGAAGCCAAGCCGCGAGCGAAGGTTCGGGCGGCGGCCCGCCAGCGGGAAGCCAGCTGAGCACGACGGCAAACAGGATGATCAGCAGGATGGCAAGCCAGAAGGACGGCATGGCGAGTCCGGCGAAGGCGACGGCGTTGACCATCACGTCGAGCGCGCCACGCGGGCGACGCGCGGCGAGAATGCCAAGCCCGATGCCGATCACGCCCGAGGCGATCGTGGTGGGAACAAGAAGGGCGAGCGAGTTGACGAGCGCGTTGCCAAGCACCTCGTGCGCAGGTGCCGCGAACAGGCGCGAGAAGCCAAACTCGCCGGCCAGCGCCGAGGCGGCCCAGGCGAGGTAGCGTTCGAAGAGCGGCCGATCGAGCCCGTGCAGCGCACGCAGGCGTTCGGCGTCGGCGGCGGAAAGGCGCGGGTCGGAGGCGATGGCGAGATCGATCGGATCGCCCGGCATCAGCCCGATCAGGCCGTAGGCGGCGAAGGAAATCAGGACGACGGTGATGGCAGACTGAACCAGACGCTCACCGATCAGCCGCAGCATCGTTTCAGGAGCGAATGATCATGGCACCACGCGCCACTCCTCGACCCACAGCGATGAGGGCGCGAGATGCCCCGTCGGGCGCACACCCTCGAGCCAGCGCGGCCAGATGTGCGCATCCGCCCGGAAGAAGAGCGGGATGACGGGGATTTCGGTGGCGTAGATCTCCTGCACCCGTCGCCACAGCGGCCGGCGCGCTTCGGGGTCGAGCGTGATCGGCAGGCGTTCGAGAAGCGCATCCATCTCAGCGTGGCGAAAGCCTGTGTAGTTCTGCCCCGTCCAGTTGCGCGCCTCGGAGGGGATCTCCGTCGAATGTAGGATGGTGCGCGGCACGTTCTCAGGCGATGAGATCCAGGCGAATAGTGCCATGCCTTGGAAGCGCCGGCGCGAGACCGTCTCGCCGAAGAACACGCGCGGGGGTTCGTTTCGGATGCGCACCTCGATGCCGACTGCGCGCCACATCCCTTGCAACACCTGCTGCACGAGCTCGCGCGAGCGGTTGCCAGCCGTCGTCATCAGCTCGAGCGAAAGCCGCTCGCCGGCCGCATTGCGGCGAATGCCGTCAGGCCCCACGCGCCAGCCCGCGTCATCGAGCAGGCGCCGCGCGCCTTCGGGATCGAAGGGAATGCGCGGGACAGTTGGGTCGTGCATGCGGTCGAGCGGATTGACAAAGGAGTGCGCGACCGGCACGCGGCCCTCGAACAGCCTCTGCACGATCTGGTCGCGGTCGATCGCGCGCAGCAGAGCCTCGCGGACGCGCCGATCGGCCAAGGCGGGCAAATCCAGATTGAGGTCGATGTGCTCGTAGACGAGCCCCGGCTGGATGTAGAAGCGGAAGCGGGTTGCAGCACGGCGCTCGAGGGCGAGCGCCTGATCGAGCGGAAGGCCCAGTTCGCCCGCGATCATGTCCACCTGCCCTGCGAGCAGGTTCGCTTCCAGCGCTGCGGTGTTCTCCACCGTGCGGATGACGATGCGCCGGAAGGGGGGTTCGCGTCCGCGCCAGGCCGGGTTGCGTTCGAGCGTGATGGAGGCGCCCGCTTGCGTGGCAACCACGCGGTAGGGCCCCGACCACAGCCCCGGGCGCGCGGGTTCGCGGTCATAGAGCGTGCGCGTGCGATAGGCGCGCGGATCCGCCTGCCAGATCGCGCGTTCGAGGTGGGCGGGCAGAGGGCGAAGCTCGTTGATCGCGTTGTATTCGAAGGTCAGCTTGTCGAAATGAAGCGTGACGGTGCGCGCATCGATCACCGTGATGCGATAGAGCGAGCGGTAGAGCTCGGCCGGCCCGATTCCCGTCGCCGCCTCGCGCCCTGCTTCCCAGGCGAACAGGATGTCGTCGATGGTGATCGGCGTGCCATCGCCCCAGGCAGCATCGGCGCGCAGGCGATAGGTGACGGCGATGCCCGGGTTGCCGTCCGGCGCTGTTTCGGGCACCGCGTCGCCGTTCTCGATCGTCGGCAGCCGCTCGCAGAGCATGCAGACGACCTTCCACTCAGCGTCGTGCACGGTGGCCGGGCGCAGCGTGAAGCCGTGCACGTAGGACTTCGCCGCCATCGATTCGATGGAGGGATGAAGGGTGGAGGGATACTGGGTGATGCCGATCGTCAGCGTGTCGCGCGATGCGGCCGGTACAGGAGCGGCAAGAGCGAGACCAAGCGCTGCGGCGAGAGCGCAGAGCGGGCGGGCGAAGGTGGCGCGTGCGCTCACGCCTCCTCCTTCGCTTGCGCCTCTTCCGGCGAGCCGATGCCGCCATGCGCCTCCGACCACGCCACGGGGTCGTCGAGGAAGCGGCGCACCTCGGCGAGGGCCGAGTCGGAGAAGTAGGGATGCGTGCGGCAGACCTCGAGCACATCCCACCACGTGCAGAGGTGATGGAGCCCGATGTCCATGCGCCTCAGCGTTTCGAAACTGCCGGGAAAAACGCCGTAGAAGAACACGACGAACGTGTGGTGGACGATGGCGCCGGCATCGCGCAGCGCCGTGCAGAAGCGGATCTTTGACTGCCCGTCGGTGGTGAGGTCCTCCACCAGCAGCGTGCGCTGGCCGGCCGGCACGTCGCCCTCGATCAGCGCATTGCGCCCAAAGCCCTTTGCCTTCTTGCGCACGTAGATCATCGGCAGTTGCAGACGATCGGCGATCCAGGCGGCGAAGGGGATGCCGGCGGTCTCGCCGCCGGCGATGACGTCGAAGGCCTCGTAGCCGACATGGCGGCCGATTTTCTCGGCAGCAAGTTCGCAGATCTTGGCCCGCGCGCGGGGGAAGAAGATGATCTTGCGGCAATCGATATAGACGGGTGATTTCCAGCCCGAGGTGAAGGTGTAGGGCTCCTCGGGGCGGAAGTTCACGGCCTTGATGTCGAGAAGCGCGCGGGCGGTGATGCGCGCGGCGTCGCGGTCCCAGTCGGAGGTGTGGCGGTCTGACATGCGTGCTCCCTGCGAGGGCCTTTCCGTTCGTAGCCCCGCGGGGGCGGGCGCACAACGCCGGGGCGAAAGGTGAACGAAGGGAACGACGGGGCAAAGGCGGCGGAGGCAGCGGCGGCACCGGTCTGGGTCTTGGCAGACCCACGGCCGGGCACGGCCAACCAGGCTTTGGGGATTGCCGAACGGCTCGGCGCGCCGTTCCGCGTGGTGCCGCTCGTCTGGGGGCGGCTCGCGCGCCTCCCCTGGCCCTGGCCGACCCTCGCTGGCCTCACGCCTGCCGCACGGGGGTTGTTCCGCCCGCCTTGGCCGAGGCTTGTGCTCTCGGCCGGGCGGCGATCGGCCCCCATCGCGCTCTGGTTGAAAGGGCGGGGGGCGCGGACGGTGCACACGATGCGGCCTGGGTTCGGCGCGTCCTCCTTCGACCTCCTCGTGGTCGGCCAGCACGACCGCCCGCCGGAGGCGCCGAACGTGTTCGCCATCCTCGGCGCCTGTCATCGGCTGTCGCCCGCAGCGCTGACGGCAGCGCGCATGCGTTGGTCAGACCTCGCGAGTCTGCCCTCGCCGCGCGTGGCGGTGCTGGTGGGAGGGCCGGTGCGGGGCGAGGGGATGGCGGACGCCGAGGCGCGGGGCCTCGTCTGCGCTCTGCGCGATCGCTTCGCCAGCGGTTCATTCCTCATCAGCACCAGCCGGCGCACGGGAAAGGGCGCCTCCGCCGCGATCGCCGAAGCGCTTGGCTGCGTGCCGCACCGCCTGTTCCGCTGGGGAGACGCGGGCCCGAACCCCTATGCGGGCTTCCTTGCTTGGGCGGAGGCGATCGTCGTGACGGCCGATTCGGTCTCCATGCTGGCCGAGGCCTGCGCGACCGAAGCCCCCGTGTTCGTCGCCGGCGGGGCGAGCGGGCGGCACGCGCGTCTGATCGCGAGCCTCATCGCGGCAGGCCGGGTCGCGCGCCTGGGCGAGCCGGCCCCGCCGCAGGTGGTGCCGATCGACGAGGCGGCGCGTGTCGCGGCGGAGATCCGCGCACAGGGATGGCTCGGCTGATCGTGCCTGGCCTGGCGCTGCGGCGGAAGCGTGGCCGGAGACCAGTGATGTGTCGTTGCCTTGGCCCGCGCCGAACGGTTTCGCTACAGATGCCGAATGCGGTTCTCCGTTCCATCCCGATGCCGGCGGCGGCCTCGCGGGCGGTGGCGCCTCGCCACTCTGGGAATGGCAGGTCTGATCATCTTCGCGCTGTGGATCCGATGGGAGTTTGCGTCGGACGGACGCGGCACGGGCGAGGATGCTCCTGCCATCGTCGAGGGCCCCGCCCTCGTCCATGACGGCGACACGCTGACGGTCGCGGGCAGACGGATCCGCCTGCACGGGGTGGATGCGCCGGAGCTCAATCAGACCTGCCTGCGGGATGGCTCCGCCTGGCCCTGCGGGCGCGACGCAGCCTTCGCGCTTGGCCAGCGCGTCGCGGGCCGTCTCGTCTCGTGCCGCGGGATCGAGCCCGACCGCTTCGGCCGCCTGGTCGCCCGCTGCACGGTCGATGGCGAGAGCCTCAATCGCTGGCTGGTTCGGGAGGGTTGGGCTGTCGCGTATCGACGCTATTCTCACGCCTATGTCATCGACGAGTGGATCGCGCGCTGGCATGGGCGGGGGCTCTGGGCCGGCAGCTTCGAGAGGCCCGAAGATTGGCGGCACGGGCGTTGACCGCGGCTCTCTCTCGCCCGATGGTCGCCGCCCGTTCGGGAGGGCGGGATGAGCGAGCGCGACGTCATCATCTGCGAAGTCGGGCCACGGGATGGGCTGCAGAACGCGCGCGGGCGGATGGCGACCACGGACAAGATCCGTTGGATTATGGCTCTTGCCGAAGCCGGAGTGCCGGAGATCGAGGTCGGCTCCTTCGTCCGCCCCGACCTCGTCCCCGCCATGGCCGATACCGCCGAGGTGGTGGCGGCGGCGAATTGTCTCCGTGACGTGACCATCGTCGTGCTGGTGCCGAACCGCAAGGGGGCGGAACGCGCTCTCGCCGCCGGAGCGCGGAAGCTCACCATACCCGTTTCCGCCTCGCGCGCGCACAGCCGCGCCAACATCCGCATGGACCCTGAAGAGGCGGTGGCGCAGGTGGCGGAAATTCTCGCCTTCGCCCGGACCAGCGACCCGCCGGCGGAGGTCGCGGTCGGCATCTCCACCGCCTTCGGCTGCACCCTGCAAGGCACGGTGCCAGAGGGCGAGGTGGTGCGGCTCGCCGAAGCGCTCGCCAAAGCCGGGGTGGCGGAGATCGGGCTGGCCGACACGGTGGGCCATGCCAACCCTGCCCAGGTGAAGCGGCTTGTGCGCGCCGTGCGCGCGGCGGTCGGCGAACGCCTCGTCTCCCTCCATCTGCACGACACGCGCGGGCGTGGGCTCGCCAACGCCGCCGCCGGCTTTGAGGAGGGGATTTGCGCTTTCGACTCTTCGCTCGCAGGGCTTGGCGGCTGCCCCTTCGCGCCGGGGGCTTCGGGTAACGTGGCGACCGAGGATCTCGTCTGGATGTTCGAGGACATGGGGCTGCGCACGGGCATCGATCTGGACCGGCTGCTCGCTGCCCGTGCCCTGCTCGCCGCGGCCCTGCCGGGCGAGCCTCTGCACGGACACCTCGCCCGCGTGCGGTGTGCGGCATGAGTGCGAAGCCCCTCTCGGGCCTGCGCGTGGTCGAGATGGCGCACATGGTGATGGGCCCGACCTGCGGCATGATCCTCGCCGATCTCGGCGCCGATGTGGTCAAGGTCGAACCTCCGGAAGGAGATAACACGCGGCGCCTAACGGGGCCTGGGATCGGCTTCGCAACGGTATTCAACCGCAACAAGCGCAGCCTGGCGATCGACCTCAAGGACGACCGCGGCCGCGAGGCTGTGCTGCGGCTAATCGACCGTGCGGACGTGTTCAGCGAAAACTTTCGCCCCGGTGCGCTTGATCGTCTCGGCTTTGGCTGGGAGGCGCTGAGTGCTCGTAACCCGCGCCTCATTTACGTCTCCCATAAGGGCTTCCAGAACGGGCCTTATGCGCACCGCGTGGCGCTGGATGAAGTGGTGCAGATGATGGGCGGGCTCGCCTGGATGACGGGCCCGCCCGGTCAGCCGCTGCGCGCCGGCTCCTCCGTCAACGACATCATGGGGGGCATGTTCGGCGCGATCGGGGTGCTTGCCGCCCTCGAAGAGCGGCACCGCACTGGGCGCGGCAGCCATGTTGTCGCATCGCTCTACGAAAACACCGTGCTGTTGATGGCCCAGCACATGGCGCAGCACGCGATCACCGGGCGGCCTTTGCAGCCGATGTCGGTGCGCAATCCGACCTGGGGCGTGTACGACATCATCGACACCGCCGATGGCGAGCGCGTTTTTGTCGGCGTGGTGACGGACACGCAATGGGACGCGTTCTGCGCTGCCTTCGGCTACGCCGACCTCGCTGCCGATTCCCGCCTCGCTACCAATAACGGCAGGGTGGCTGAGCGCGGGTGGTTGATCCCAGAGCTGCAGCGTCGGCTCGGTGCGCTCGATGCCGCCACCCTCGGCGCGCACTTTGAGGCGATCGGGCTGCCCTTCGCTCCGATCCGGCGCCCCGAACAGTTGTTCGACGACCCCCATCTCAACGCTTCAGGCGGGCTTCTCCCCGTTACCCTGCCCGATGGGCGAGTGGCGAAGCTGCCTGCCCTGCCGCTCGCCCTCGACGGAGCAAGGCCAGGGCTTGACCGCCAGCCGCCGCGGATTGGCGAGCATGGCTGCGATGTGCTCGCCGAAGCGGGGCTCAGCACGGCCGAGATCGACTCGCTGATCGCCGCGGGGGTGGTGCGGCTGCCCGAACCGACGCCGGCTTGACTCCTCTCAAGCCCCCTCCGACAACGGGCTCCATGCCGGGAGACAACGCGGACCTCGCCCCGTGCCCCAGCTCACCTTGACCACGCCGCTCGGCGAAATCACGCTGGCCGAGGAGGATGGCGCCATCGTCTCGCTGGACTGGGGGCGTGGTCGCGATCGCACAGCCACCCCTCTGCTCGCGCGTGCGGCCGCGCGGCTGCAGGCCTATTTCGATGGCGATGAGGTCTCCTTCGAAGACCTCCCCCTCGCCCCGCCAGGCACGCCGTTCCAAAGGCGCGTTTGGGCAGCTTTGCGCGCGATCCCGCGCGGTACCACCTGCGGTTATGGCGATCTTGCGCGCGACCTCGCCACCTCACCACGCGCCATCGGAGGGGCTTGCGCCCGCAACCCGCTGCCCATCCTCATCCCGTGCCATCGTGTCATCTCCGCCCAGGGCAGGCTCGCTGGCTATTCGGGCGGAGAGGGGGCGGAGACGAAACGCTTCCTGCTCGCCCTCGAAGGCGCGCTCTAGGACCATCCACGTTCGAAGGTTAAAAGGGATGCCCCACGCCATCCGGATCCATGAGCACGGCGGCCCTGAGGTGTTGCGCTGGGAGGAGGTGCCGACGCCGGCTCCTGGCCCTGGCGAGGCGCTGGTTCGCCACGCCGCCGTCGGCCTCAACTTCATCGATGTCTATTTTCGCACCGGCCTTTATAAGCCGCCCGGCCTTCCTTGCGTCATCGGTATGGAAGGGGCAGGGACGGTGGAGGCAGTGGGGCCGGGCGTGACCGAGGTCGCACCCGGCGATCGCGTCGCCTACGCCTCGGCGCCGATCGGCGCTTATGCCGAGGTGCGCACCATCAAGGCGGACCGGCTGGTGAAGCTCCCCGACGATATCGGGTTCGAAACCGCAGCCGCCATGATGCTCCAGGGCATGACGGCAGAGTATCTGTTGCGCCGAACCTTCCCGGTGAAGCCAGGGCAGACCATCCTCATTCATGCCGCAGCCGGCGGGGTGGGGCTGATCATGTGCCAGTGGGCGAAGCAGCTCGGCGCCACCGTGATCGGCACCGTAGGGTCGGACGAAAAGGCGGAGATCGCCCGCGCGCATGGCTGCGACTTCCCGATCGTCTACACCCGCGAGGATTTCGTCGCACGGGTGAAGGAGATCACGGAAGGGAAGATGCTGCCTGTCGTCTACGACAGCGTAGGCCGCGAGACCTTCATGAAGTCGCTGGACTGCCTCGCCCCCTTGGGCCTGTTCGTCTCGTTTGGCAACGCGTCCGGTGCGGTGCCGCCTTTCGACATCGGCCTTCTCGCTGCGAAAGGCTCGCTTTTCCTCACGCGCCCGACTCTTGTCACCTACACGGCTAAGCGCGAGGACCTGCTCGCGTCCGCCAACGCGCTGTTCGAGGTTGTGCGTTCGGGTGCAGTGAAGATCGAGGTCAACCAGCGCTTCGCACTCAAGGACGCGGCAGAGGCGCACCGCGCCCTAGAGGGGCGTCGCACCACCGGTTCGACCATCTTCATCCCGTAACGATGGCCGGGGCTTGCCGCGGCTTGGCTTCGCCCCATCTCCTGCTACGTTCCCCAGCCCTAGCCGGAAAGTTCCCAGCATGGCCGATCGCCTGACCGTCGCCGCACTCTGCGGCTCGCTCCGCCGCGGGTCCTGGAATCGCACGCTGCTCGCGGCGACCGCCGCGCTTGCCGCGCCCAGGCTCGCGATCACTGAAGTGCCGATCCGCGACCTTCCGCACTTCGACGAGGACCTCGAGCGCGACCCTTGGCCGCCTCAGGTGTTGGCTCTTGGCGAGGTAGTGCGACGGGCCGATGGGGTGATGATCGTCACCCCGGAGTACAACGCCGGCATTCCGGGCCCTCTGAAGAACGCGATCGACTGGCTGTCCCGCGCCACCCCAGCGGGCGGGCCGCCGATTGCCGGCAAGCCCATCGCCATTCTCGGCGCCTCACCTGGCATGCTGGGCACGGCGCGGGCGCAAGCGCAGCTGCGACTGATCCTGCAAAACCTTCAGCTGCCCGTGCTGCCGGGGCCGAACGTGTTCGTCTCCAACGCCGCTGCGCGCTTCGGCGCCGACGGCTCGATCACCGACGAGGCGACGCGGACAATGGTGGAGACGATGCTCGACCGGTTCGCCGCCTGGATCGTGCAGGTCGGGGACAAACAGGCCTCGTGAGCGTTCACGTGCGCGAGCGCAGGCCGTAGCGATAGGCTTCGCGGAAGCCGAGGCGACGAAAAAGGGCGAGCGAGGCGTCGTTCGCCAGCTCTACTTGCACGAAGCCCCACGCCGCGCCTTCGGCGCGCGCCCAGCCGAACCCTGCCAGCACCACGCGGCGTGCGAGCCCTTGGCCGCGGCAGGAAGGCAGGGTGGCGAGCCATGCCAGGCCTGCATGCACTCCGTCGGTCGCGACGAAGCCGGTGGCGGCGACCCGCCGCCCCAAGCGGACGGAAATCCAGGCATCCGGCACCAGCATGAGCGCAGGCGCAGCGCGGATCTCGGCCATCCGGGCAGGGGTGCGTTCGCCCGCCTCCTCATTGGCGGCAAACCAGTCCTCGTCTGGCTCGTCCGCGATTTCTGCCGGCCCGTCGGGCAGCGGAAGCCCATCGAGCGGGGCGGTGAGCACCACCACATCCTCAGCGCGCGAATAGCCCCGCAGCATCAGCGCGTGGTCGAGGGCGGGAGGCGACAGAGGGGTGAGGCGAAAGCGCGCGGGCAGGCCGAGCCTGTCGTACCAGGTCTCGATCCGCGCCACTCGGCCCGGCAGGTCCTGCTGATCCTCGGGATCAAACCAGGCGGCGCAGTTAAGGCGCGAGAAGCCGCCAGCGCCGGCGCGCACCACGGCACTTCCCAAGAAGGCGATGCGCGAGGCTGGCAGTGTGGTGAGCAGAGCCCGTTCCAGCGCTAGCGGGCTGGGGAGGGGGGCGGGCTCGATCACGTGAACACGCCCACCCCGAATAGCCAGCGATGCACCCCGCTGATAAAGGCGATCCAAGCGAATGCGCCCAGCCCGACCGCGATCCAGTCTCCCCTGTTCCAGCCAGTGCGGACGCGCACCGTTCCACCTTCGCGACGCTTCACCGCAATCCGGTCATAGATCGCCCAAGCGAGGAGAGTTCCGAACAGAACGACCGAGCCGAGATCGCCATTGGCGAGCAGGTGGGCGAAGGCCCAGAGCTTGACCCCCGTCAGCATCGGATGCTGCGTCACCCCTTTGATCAGTCCAGCAGGCGCGTAGGCGGCAGCGAGCAGGATCATCGCCGGTAAGAGAAGAAGCGTGGCAGTGTGGCGCAAGCCGATGGGCGGATCCCAGAGCGGGATGTAGCCCTCGGCGCGATAGCTGCCGAAGCCCCACACGATGAGCACAAGGCCTGCGAGGGAGACGAGGCTGTGCGCGATC
>CALBEG010000078.1 GCA_937927455.1 uncultured Elioraea sp.
GCACCAGGCCCGAGGAGACCATGAACGGGTCGGTCACGACCATGGGGCGGGCGAGATGGAGCGTGTTCAGGAGATCGGCGACGCGCGACACGGCGCCGCCGCCCACCAGCATCACTCTCGGCGAGACGATCGTCGCCACCATAGCGTTTCCTCAGCAGGCGCGGTTGTCGATGCGGCTTGAGCCTAGCGCGCGCTTCACCCGGCGTTACCCCGCGTCTGCCCACCCTGCTCTCGCTGGCTATGGATGGAGGGGCCGATGTCCGTCTGGTTGATCATCCTGTTGATGCCCTTGGTGGCGTCCGCATTCGTGCTGGTCGCCGCCTCGCGCGGCGTGCCGGCTCCGGCTGCCGTGGTCGCCCTGTTGCCGCTGGTCGCCGTGGGTTTAGTGGGCTGGCTCGCGGTGGCAGCAGGGGGGGAGGCTGCCCTGTTGGCTGGGCTGCTGACGGCGACCGTGCTGGCCGCGGGCCTCCTGAAACGGGCCGCCGCGCGGGCCCGCTGAGCCGCTGCCGCAGCCCATTCGCCCCGCCACGCCGGGCGCCGCGCAGGACGAGGGCGCGCCAAACCAGTCTCTCGCTGGCCCATGCACGCGGCGAGAGGCGGCTTTCGCTTGACGACCCGTTGCGGCCGTGCTGCATGGCGGCGGCCGGTGCCGCGCAGACTTTGCCCGGGCATGCGGCATCGGACGATCCGTGACAGAGACCGACCACACCCAAGCCGGCGGCACACCGGCGAACAGCCCGGGCGGGAGCCTCGGGAGCCCGCCTGTTGAGCCCGAAACCCTTCTCCAGGTCGGCGCAGAGGCGGCAGCGACCCGGGACACGTCGGGGTCAAGCCCCGCCGCTTTCGTCGCGACCGAGGAGCCCGCCGCGCCGGCGACGCCGGCGACGGACGCTGCCGACACGTCCTCCCAACCCTCGGGCGAGCCGATGGCAACCCGGCCACCTGCGGGCGGAATGGGCTCCGCGCCCTCCGCCGGTGCGGACAGCAGGGTCGTGCAGCCGACCGCGGACCAGGCCCCCGCGCCGCCTCGCCCCACCTTCGCTGACCTCGGCCTCTCCGAACCCGTGCTGCGCGCGGTGGCGGACGCTGGCTACCTGCACCCGACCCCGATCCAGGAGCAGGCGATCCCCGTCGTGCTGATGGGGCGGGATGTGCTCGGCTGCGCCCAGACCGGCACCGGCAAGACGGCCTCCTTTACCCTGCCGATGCTCGACATTTTGTCCTCGGGCCGATCGCGCGCGCGCATGCCGCGCTCTCTCATCCTCGAGCCCACGCGCGAACTCGCCGCCCAGGTCGCCGAAAATTTCGTCAAGTATGCGAAATATCTCCGCTTCGACTACGCGCTGATCATCGGCGGCGAGAGCATGGGCGAGCAGACCGCACGGATCGCCCGCGGCGTGGATGTGCTGATCGCCACGCCAGGCCGCCTGCTCGACCTGTTCGAGCGGGGCGGTCTCCTGCTCACCGACGTGCGCATCCTCGTCATCGACGAGGCCGACCGCATGCTCGACATGGGTTTCATTCCGGATGTGGAGCGCATCGTCTCGCTTCTGCCCCGCATGCGGCAGACGCTGTTCTTCAGCGCGACCATGCCGCCCGAGATCAAGCGCCTGGCGGACGCCTTCCTGCACAACCCCAAAATCATCACCGTTGCACCGCCAGCCACCGTGGCCGCGACCGTCGAACAGCACCTCGCGCTTGTGCGCGAACACGACAAGCGCGAGGCGCTGCGCCGCCTCCTTCGTTCCGAGGACGTGAAGAACGCGCTGATTTTCTGCAACCGCAAGCGCGACGTCGACATCCTCTGCCGCTCGCTGCTCCGCCACGGGTTCGATGCCGCCATGCTGCACGGCGACATGACGCAGCCGAAGAGGACGGAGACGCTCGAGCGGTTCAAGGCCGGGCAGGTCCGCCTCCTCGTCTGCTCCGACGTCGCCGCGCGAGGGATCGACATCGGCGGCCTCAGTCACGTCTTCAACTTCGACGTGCCGATCCACCCCGAGGATTACGTGCACCGCATCGGCCGCACTGGCCGGGCGGGCCAGTCGGGCCGCGCCTTCACCCTCGCCACCGTCGAGGAGGATGATCGGCTCGCCGCGATCGAGAAACTCATCGGCAAGCCGATTCCCCGAATTCAGATCGAAGGGCTCGATCCGGTCAGTCTCGATCTGGATCGCCCCCGCGACGCGCCGCGCGGTCGTAGCAGTAGGCGCGGCAAACCCTCGGCCGAAGCCCGCGCGCCGTCGCGCGGCCGAAGCGCGCATGCAAAGCGCGACCCGAGGCCGGAGACGGAACCGAAGCGACGCGACCGCCGGCAGGCGGAACGCCCCGCGCCGCGGCAGGCGGAGCCGCAGGCGGAGGATCGCGTGGTCGGTTTCGGCGGTTTCGTGCCCGACTTCATCCTCCGCCCCGCCCGCCGCCTGCCCGCCCCGCCGCGCGCGGCAGCCGAGGCCGAGGACCAAGCCGCCTGACACCCGCCGGCGGCAGACCGGCCTTGCGGTGATTCGACCCCTCACCCTTGCCCGCCTCCGCTACACCCCGCGCCTTCGCCCCGGCCCGGCGGATTTTCCGTCACCGGGGCGAAGCCGTCTCGGGTGCGGGGCGTGAGCCCCGGAACGGCCGTCCGAGCCCCCTCCCCACCGCGCCGGGCCGTCGGCGCGCGTCCGTGTCGCGGAGGATCCCGCCATGCGCGAGTGGCCCATCCATGCCCGCTTCGCCGGCCCGATCGTGATGATCGGCTTCGGTTCGATCGGCAAAGGCACCCTGCCGCTCATCCTCCGCCACATCGACGCTCCCCGCGAGCGGATGGTGGTGATCGACCCAGACGATTCGGCGCGCGACCTCGCCGAACGCGAGGGCGTACGCTTCAGGCGCCTCGCCCTGACCCGCGACAACCTACGCCGCGAGCTTTCGCCTCTGCTCGCGGGCGGCGGGTTCTGCGTCAACCTCTCCGTCGAAGTCTCCTCGGTCGCGCTGATCGCGCTCTGCCGCGAGGTGGGCGCGCTGTACATCGACACCTGCATCGAGCCCTGGCCCGGCGGCTACACTGACCCCTCCCTGTCGCCAACCGAGCGCTCGAACTATGGGCTGCGTGAGGCAGCCCGCGCGCTCCGCCGGCCGGGGATCGCGGATCCGACCGCGCTGATCGCGCACGGCGCCAACCCCGGCATGGTCAGCCACTTCGTCAAGCAGGCGCTGCTCGATCTCGCCGAGGATCTCGGCCACGAGATCGACGAGCCGCGCACTCAGGCCGGCTGGGCACGGCTCGCGCGCGACCTCGGCGTGAAGGGCATCCACATCGCCGAACGCGACACCCAGCGCGCCAGCATGCCGAAGCGCCTTGGCGAGTTCGTCAACACCTGGTCGATCGAGGGCTTCCTCGGCGAAGGCATGCAGCCCGCCGAACTGGGGTGGGGCACGCACGAGCGCTGGCTGCCGCCCGAGGCCCGCCGCCACGCTTACGGCTGCGATGCCGCCATCTACCTCGAACGGCCAGGGTGTGCGACGCGCGTGCGCTCCTGGGCGCCCACGCCGGGGCCGCAGCTCGCCTGGCTGATCACCCACAACGAAGCGATCTCGATCGCCGACTATCTCACCCTTCGCAACGAGGGGGGCGAGGTGGTCTACCGCCCGACCTGCCACTACGCCTACCGGCCCACAGACGACACCGTGCTCTCGCTCGAGGAGTTTGTCGGCAACGCCTTCCGCCGCCAGAAAACGCTTCGGCTTATGAACGAGGAGATCGTCGAAGGGCACGACGAGTTGGGCGTTCTGCTCTATGGGCACGCGCGCAACGCCTACTGGTACGGCAGCCAGCTTTCCATCGCCGAGGCGCGCCGGCTCGCGCCCTATCAGAACGCAACCGCACTGCAGGTGACCTCAGCGGTGCTGGGGGGCATGGTGTGGGCGATCGAGAACCCGCGCGCTGGCGTCGTTGATGCCGATGAGATCGGCTGGCGGCGCGTGCTCGAGATCCAGCGCCCTTATCTCGGCCCGGTCATTGGCACCTATACGGACTGGACGCCGCTCTCGGGTCGGCCCGGCCTGTTTCCGGAGGACATCGACGCCGAGGACCCCTGGCAGTTCCGCAACGTCCTCGTACGCTAGGGGCGCCGGTCAGGGGCGAGAGCGCGTTCGCCACTGCCGCGCGCCACCGTCCCGGCGGACCCGCGAACAGGAGGAAAGAGGCGCATGTCCGGTCTGCTCGCCGATCTCTACCTTTGGAACAAGGCGTTGCACGTCATCGCAGCGATCGCCTGGATGGCGGCCCTGTTCTACCTGCCGCGGCTCTACGTCTATCATTGCGAAACCGTTCCCGGATCAGCGGAGAGCGAGCGCTTCAAGGTGATGGAGCGCAAGCTGCACACCATCATCATGAATCCGGCGGCGATCGCGACCTGGGTGTTCGGCCTCCTGCTCGTGCTGACACCCGGCATCGTGGATTGGTCGTCGGGCTGGTGGCACCTGAAGATGCTGGGCATCATCGCCCTTACTGGTGTGCATCACGTGCTTGCTGTGCATCGCCGGGCCTTCCTGCACGATCGCAATCGCAGATCGCACGTCTACTTCCGCTGGCTGAACGAGGTGCCGACGGTGGCGATGATCGTCATCGTCATCATGGTGATCGTGAAGCCGTTCTGACCGCGGCGGGGGCGGCGATCGCGCTTGACACGAGGCTGCCGCCGCCCCACGTCAGGGTTGACGGAGCGGGGGAGGGTGTCTAGCGTTCTTCCGCTCTCGGGCGCGCCCGTTCGCGCCGGCATTCACCGCAGACAGGACCACGACGGCCGCGCTGAAGGAAATGCCGCCGGGCCTGTGAGGCGGTGAAGCCATCGGCCGCGGCGCTCCGACGGTACCTTCTCCGACCGGTTGCGCGGGTCGTCCCTTTCGCGTCAGGCGCCCTGCAGTGCGGTGTCTGCCGCACCGTCCGAACCACCGAAGGCCTCCCATGCATCTCGCCGAACTGAAGGCCAAGTCTCCCGCAGACCTCCTCGCCTTCGCCGAGTCCCTGAACATCGAGAACGCCTCCACCCTGCGCAAGCAGGACATGATGTTCGCCATCCTCAAGACGCTCGCCGACAACGACCAGGCGATCTACGGCGACGGCGTGCTCGAAATCCTGCCCGACGGCTTCGGCTTCCTCCGCTCACCTCAGGCGAACTATCTTCCAGGCCCAGACGACATCTACGTCTCACCGGCCCAGGTGCGCCGCTTCGGCCTGCGCACCGGGGATACGGTGGAGGGCCAGATCCGCGCGCCCAAGGACGGCGAGCGCTACTTCGCGCTGACCAAGGTCAACGCGATCAACTTCGAATCCCCGGAAGCGGTTCGCCACCGCATCAACTTCGACAACCTTACCCCGCTTTATCCCGACAAGCGGCTGAAGATGGAGATCGAGGACAAAGGGGGCGCGAAGGAGGGCGTGCAGAAGGGCGTGCAGAAGGATTACACGCCGCGCGTGCTCGACCTCATCTGCCCGATCGGCAAGGGCCAGCGCGGTCTGATCGTCGCCCCGCCGCGCACCGGC
>CALBEG010000079.1 GCA_937927455.1 uncultured Elioraea sp.
TCCTGCTTCCAGCGGCCCCAGGCGGCAACCTCGGGCACCACGTTCACCTCATCGGCGACGACCGGATACTCGTTGTTGCCGTTGGCGAACATCTCCTGCGCCCGCACCGAGGTCAGGTACTCGATGAAAGCAATCGCCATCTCGCGATTCGGTGCGGTGCGCACCACGCCCGCGCCCGAGATGTTCACATGCGCTCCGCGGTCGCCCTGGTTGGGGAAGATGGCGCGAATGCGCTGTGCCGCCTCGCGTTCGCGCGGGTTGGTCGAGCGCAACAGCCGCGCGAGATAGTAGGAGTTGGCGATCGCGATTCGGCCTTGACCGGCGGCGACGGCTAGGATCTGCGGCGTATCGCCGCCTTGCGGCGGGCGCGCGAGGTTGGCGACCACGCCTTTCGCCCAAGCTTCCAGCCCGTCGGCGCCGTTGTGATGCAGGATCGATCCGGCCAAGGAAATATTATAGGGGTGGTTGGAGGAGCGCGTGAGGACCATGTTGCGGAACGCTGGGTCCGCGATGTCCTCGTAGCGGTTGATCGGCTTCGGCGGTGTCCAGTCGGCCGGTACCATCAGGATCCGCGCGCGCACCGAAAGCCCGAACCACAGCCCCTCGGGGTCGCGCAGATGCGCCGGCACCCGATTCGCCAGCACCTCGCTGCGCACTGGCTGAAGCAGATTCATCTCTGCCGCGCGCACCAGCCGGGCCGCGTCGACGGTCACCAGCACATCGGCGGGCGAATTCGCGCCTTCGTTGCGAATGCGTTCAATCAGCGCATCGGCCTCGCCCTCGATCAGCCGCACGCGCGCGCCCGAAACAGTGGTGAAGCCGTCATAGAGCGCGCGATCAGTGTCGTAGTGGCGGGAGGAGTAGACGTTCACCACCCGCTCCTGCGCGCGCAGGACGGCGGGGGTGGCCAGGAGGCCGGCTGTGCCGGCGAAGAGCAGGCGGCGGGAGAGGGTGGGCATCGGTCTGTTCCCGTTCAGGTGGCGTTGGACTGATTGCGATTGGCTCGCATTCGCATAGATAGTCGAATTGCAAATCATTCGCAACACCTTTCCGATCTCAACGAGTTCCGACCCGGCCTGCGCCCCTCTACACTCTTCGCGCCGAACGGAGGACTCTGAGCCGATGGACCTGCCGCGCCCGTCCGTGGTGCTGCCCGAGGGGGCGACCGAGTGCCACTCCCATGTCTACGACCCGGACCAGTTTCCCTTTCTCGACCCGGAACTCGGCGAAGCCCCCCATCCGTTGCAGACCTATCGCAGGGTGCTGATGGAGGGCTTGGGGTTCTCGCGAGCCGTCGTGGTGCAGCCGGGCGCCTACGGGGCGGATAATCGCTGCACCCTGGATGCGGTGGCACGACTGGGGCTCGGGAGGGCGCGGGCCGTCGTCACCACCGCCCCGGACGTGACGATTGACGCCTTGCGCGACCTACACCGTCAGGGCGCGCGCGGTCTGCGGCTGACCACGCGAGCGACCCAGCCAGGCCGGCTGTCGCTTGACGACGCGCCGCGGCTTGCGCCGCTGTGCGCCGAACTCGGCTGGCACCTTGCTTTGCAGATCCGTGACGGCTTGGTCCTGCCCGATCTCGTCGACACCCTCGCCGCCCTGCCCTGCCCGGTGGTGATCGACCATCTGGGCCGTGTTCCGCCGGGGCCCGGGCGGCTCGCCACTGCCACCCACCCGGCTTTTCAGGCCCTGTTGCGCGCGGTCGATGGCGGCAATGTCTGGGTCAAGGTGTCGGGGCTGTACTACTCGTCAGCCTTCCCCTGGCCCTACCCGGATGTCGAACAGCGCGTGCGTGCGCTCATCGAAGAACGCCCCGACCGTCTGCTGTACGGACAGAACTGGCCGCACCCGCGGCGCAACCCCAAGCCTGATGACGCCAAGGAACTCGAACTGTTCTTCGACTTCGTGCCAGACGCCACCGTGCGCCAAGCGATTCTCGTCGATAATCCAAGCCGCCTTTATTTCACCGACTGACGCGCGCCGCCGCGCTCCGTCACCCACTGTGCTGTCGCAGCTTGTTCCGGTCCACCCTTTCGCCCGGCACGGCCGACGAGGCGAGTGAGGCGAATGAGGCGATCAGACGTGGAAGCTCTCGCCGCAGCCGCAGCGGCCCTTCTCGTTCGGATTGACGAAGGTGAAGCCGGAGGAGAGCGCATCCGCCCGCCAGTCCATCACCGTGCCGATGAGGAACAGCGCGGCGCGGCGATCGACCAGAAGCGTAAGGTCGTGGTCCACCACCACCTCGTCGTTCGGCCCGATCTCATCCGTGTAGGAGAGGTCGTAGGAGAGGCCGGAACAGCCACGAGTGCGCACGCCGATTCGCAGGTAGCGCTTCGCTCCGGGCCGGGCATAGAGCGCACGTAATCGTTCGGCCGCCGCGTCGGTCAGACGCATCAGGGGCGGAAGGGTGCGGGCGGGTTTGGCGTCAGTGACACTCATTCTCATGCCGACAGCGTAGCACAGCCCGGGTCGTTCGGCTTGATTTTCATCAAAACATGTTGACGGCGAGCCGGGCCTCGTCGCTCATCCGCGACGGGTCCCACGGCGGGTCCCACACCACCTCAACGTCGCAGCGGGTCACGCCAGGAACACCCAGAACCGCAGCCTGAACCTGGGCTGGCAGCTCCTGCGCCGAGGGGCAGCCAGGGGCGGTGAGCGTCATTTCCACCTTCACCGCCCCATCGTCGCCGATCTCAATCGCGTAAATCAAGCCGAGCTCGTAGATGTTCACAGGAATCTCGGGGTCGTAGACGGTGGCGATGGCGTCGATCAGCGCCTGTTCGCTGATCGCCCCTTGCCCCGTCGCGCCGGCAGCGGGCGGTGGCGACGGAGCTGCGGCCGGCACTTCGCCTTCGGGGGTCCAGATGGTCGAGGCCGGAGGCTCGCTCCGCCCCGCCTCTGCACGCACGCCCTGACTGCCGTGGCCGTCCGGTGCCATCATCCGCGGCTCCATCGCGCTCAGCACTCCCCTCCCCTTCTCAGGCGCTCGTCGCCGTCGCCTCGCCGGCGAGCGCCGCCTCGAGCGCATGCCAGGCCAGCGTGGCGCACTTCACCCGCGAGGGATACTCGGCCACGCCCGACAGGGGCCGAAGACGCTCGAGATCCTCCGCGTGCACCCCGCCGCACATCGGGCAGCGCCCAGTGCGAACCAGGGTGCGGAACGCATCCGCCAGAGCGCGCGCCTGCTTGGCCGACTTGCCGCGCACGGTCTCCGTCATCAGAGAGGCGGAGGCGATGGAGATCGCGCAGCCCCGCCCCTCGAACGCAGCCTCGGCGATCCTCTCCCCCTCCTCGAGCCGCACCCAGACCTCGACCCGGTCGCCGCACATCGGGTTATCGCCCTTGGCATGACGCGCGGGGGGGCCGAGCCGGCGGAAGTTCCGCGGGTGCCGACCGTGATCGAGGATCACTTCCTGATAAAGGTCGCGCAGATCGGCAAAGGCGTCGGTCACGCGAAGAACCTCCGCACACGCTCGAGCGCCTCGGCGAGAGCGTCGATCTCCGCCCGCGTGGTGTAGGCGGCGAAGGAAGCACGCGCCGTGGAATCGACACCGAGCACGCGCATCAAAGGCTCGGCGCAGTGATGGCCTGCGCGCACCGCGATGCCCTGGCGATCGAGCAAGGTGGCGACGTCGTGCGCATGGGCGCGATCGAGCGCGAAGGTCACAACCCCGCCGCGATCCTGCGCCCGGCCGAAGATGCGCACGCCCTCGATGGCGGAAAGTCGGGCCAGCGCGAAATCGGTCAACGCCCGCTCATGCTCCTCGATCGCCTCGAGCCCGACCCGTTCCACCCAGGCGATGGCGGCGGCAAGCCCGATCCCTTCCAGAATGGGCGGCGTGCCGGCTTCGAACTTGTGCGGGATGCGCGCCCACTCGGCTTTCTCGAAGGAGACGGAGGAGATCATGTCGCCACCGCCGAGAAAGGGCGGCATGCGCTCAAGCAGCTCAGCCCGCGCCCACAGCACGCCGATCCCCGTCGGCCCATAGAGCTTGTGGCCGGTGAAGACGTAGAAATCCGCCCCGATCGCCTGCACATCGACTCGCCGGTGCACCGCCGCCTGGCTGCCGTCGAACAGCACGAGCGCGCCGGCATCATGCGCGGCGCGCGCGATCCGCTCGGCTGGCGTGACGGTGCCGAGCACGTTCGACATGTGGGTGATCGCAACCAGGCCAACGCGGCCATCGGCCAGCAGGCGCTCGAAGCCCGCCCAGTCGAGTTCGCCCTCGGCCGTGATCGGGCAGACGCGCAATTCGATACCGCGCTCGTCGCGCAGCATCTGCCAAGGGATGATGTTGGCGTGGTGCTCCATCGCGCTGATCAGCACCGCCTTCGCGGGATCCATCACGCCGCGCCCGTAGGCATGGGCGACGAGGTTGATCGCTTCGGTGGCGTTCTTTGTGAACACGATCTCCTCGCGCGAAGGCGCGTTGAGAAAGCGCGCCACCGCATCGCGCGCCGTTTCGAAGGCCTCCGTCGTGCGCTCGCTCATCCAGTGCAGGCCGCGATGCACGTTGGCATATTGGTGCTCCATCGCCTGCACCATCGCCTCGATCACCGCCCGCGGCTTCTGCGCCGAGGCAGCGCTGTCGAGATAGATCAGCGGCTTTCCGCGGACGGACTCGGCGAGGATCGGGAACTCGCGGCGGATGGCGAACACGTCGAAGCCCGGGTGCACCATCGCGATCGCTGCTTGGCTCATGCCCCGCTCCTCCTTCGTTCCCGCGCTCGGTTCATCCGCCGTGCTCCACCCGCCGCCACCAGGCAACGGTCTCCGCGTGGAGCTGTTCCTGCAAACCCTGATCGGCAACAAGGCTCACTGCGTCGTCGAGAAAAGCCTGGACGAGCAGCGACTTCGCCTCGGTCTCCGGAATGCCGCGGCTTCTCAGATAGAATAGCGCGTCGTGGTCGAGCTCGCCCACCGTCGCGCCGTGGCTGCACTTCACGTCATCGGCGTAGATCTCGAGCTGCGGCTTGGCGTCGATCTCCGCCTCGGGGCTCAAGAGCAGCGCCTGGTTCATCTGGTAGCCGTCGGTCTTCTGTGCTGCGCGGTGGACGTGGATCTTGCCCTGGAACACGCCGCGGGCGCGGCCGGCGAGCACGGTCTTTACCGTCTGGCGCGAAGCGCAGTCGGGGGCGGCGTGCTCGATCACCGTCGTAGTGTCGGCATGGCGGCTGCCGTCGACGAGCTGGGCGCCGTTGAGATGGAGCGCGGCGTGGGGCCCGGCCAGAACCGCATGCACCTCGTTGCGCGTCAGCCTCGCCCCCTTGATCAGGGTGAAGGAGTCGTACTCCGCGCCTTCCTCCACACGCACGGCGAGGGTTGCCGTGTGCACGGCAGAAAGCGGCTCGTCCAGCAGGCGGATATGCGTCAGCCGCGCGCCAGGCCCGAGCAGGATTTCGCTCACCGCGTTCTGCCAGGCGAAGGCCTCGGCCTCGCCGCGCGCCTCCTCGATCAGCACCAGCCGCGCGCCACGGCCGAGACGGATGAGATGGCGTGGATGGAAGGCGACCGGGTGGCCCGCGCGGGCGGTGGCGAAGGAGATGAGGCGGATCGTTCCGCCGTCCACGCCATCGGCGAGGCGGATCACGGCCCCGTCTTCGGCGAGCGCGGCGTTGAGCGCGGGCAAAGGCAGCGCCTCGGGAGCAAGACGGCCGAGAGCGGAAACGATATCCGGCGCGCCGTCCTGCAGCAGCGCGGAAAGGCTCGTCGACGCCATCCCCGGCCCAAGCTCCCCGAGCGTGGAAAGCTCGCGCTGAACCCTTCCGTCGATCAGCACCAGCCGCTGGCCATCGCTCTCGAGGTCGAGCGGGGGGCGGATGTCGGCAGCAAAGATCGGCTCCTCGAACGGCGTTTCGCGCAGCAGGGCAAGGTCGGTGTACTTCCAGGCCTCGATTCGGCGTGTCGGAAAGCCCTGAGAAGCGAAGGTTTCCGCTCCCCGCGCGCGCCACGCGGCAACGGTGGGATGGCGGGCGCCCGGCAGACGATCGGCAAGGCCGCGCGCGCGATCGAGCAGCTGTGCGACCGTGGTGGATCCGGCCGTCGCGGGGGCGTCCAGAACCTCGACCATGCCGGCCTCAGGCCGCCGCCTGGAGTTCGCCATAACCTTTCGCCTCCAGCTCGCGCGCGAGCTCGGGCCCGCCCGACTGCACGATGCGCCCACCGAGCAGCACGTGCACGCGGTCGGGCACGATGTAGTCGAGCAGGCGCTGGTAGTGCGTGATCACCAGCATGCCCCGATCCGGGCTGCGCAGCGCATTCACCCCTTCAGCGACGATCTTCAAGGCGTCGATGTCGAGCCCAGAATCCGTCTCGTCGAGGATGCAGAAGGCGGGCTCGAGGATCGCCATCTGCAGGAT
>CALBEG010000080.1 GCA_937927455.1 uncultured Elioraea sp.
GCGAACTCGAGCTGTGCGGCGATACGGCCGAACAGTTCCGCTTCCGCTCGCACCGGGTTGTCTTCGCTGAAGCGGGAACGATAGGCGTTGGTAACGCGCGTCATGACAGTCTCCTCAACAGGTGGGGGGAGGGGGAACCGAAAGGGGGGGCGCGGTGGCAAACACGGCATCCTCGTGCGCGATGATGCGCCGGCAAGCACGCAAAGCTTGGTAGAAGCAACCAGCAAGAGCGTCGGTTTCGATGGCGGCCAGAAGGGAACGGAGGGTGGCCGAGGTGGTGGCTTCGGCAAGGTCGCGCGCGAAGGTCAGTGCCAAAGCAAGGTGGCGTGCCCGCTCCTCGCCTTGCGTGATGTAGGCCGATTGCAGAGCGGCGTAGAGGCGGCGGGCGGGCGTGGTGGCCTGATCAGGCGGCAGGATTTGCTTCCCGTACAGAATGTCGGCCCGGCTTGGCAGGTCGATCACGGCACGGGTGCGGAAGCGGATGGCGGCGCCGTTGACGATCAACGCTTCGCCGGGTTTGAGCTTGAGAACGAGGCCTGACATGGGGCTGAGCAGGGCGGGGAGAGGGCGGCGCCGTTTTGGCGCCGCCCGAATGCCTCATCGGAACAGGCCGAGCAGCGTTTGCGGCGCTTGGTTGGCGATGCCGAGCGCCTGAATGCCGAGCTGCTGGCGGATTTGCAGGGCCTGCAGCCGGGCTGACTCCTTGGCGAGGTCGGCGTCGATCAAAGCGCCAAGACCCGCTTCGATGGCGTCGATTTTGTCTTTGTTGAAACGGATCTGATTTTCGACGTAGCGGAAGGCGGAGCCAAAAGCGTTCAGCCGTTCGCCGACACGTTTGAATGCCTTCGAGAAACCCGAGGAGGTGTTACCGAGGGCTAGGGAAGCAGCCCCCCTGGTCGGAGCGGCACCCATCGTGCTAAAAATACTGGCCCATGCGTCATATCCACTTATAGTATAGAGACTGCCGAGCTCATTTCTGATGACGTTGAGTGCCGCAACGTATAGCTTCGTGAAGGCTTCGGTGCCTCTGAGCAGGCTCTTGCCATTGTATCCTGCATCATTGATGAACCCTTGAATATTAGCGCGCAATTGATCATACTGGTTTTTATACTGCGTTCGTGTCTCGCCCGTCACATTGCCGTCGGCCAATTTGACCAGCACCTCCTTCATCTTCGTCATCGTGTCGGAGATGTTGCGCAGAGCCGACATGGTCGTCTCAAGCAGCCCCTTCGTGCCGCCGAGCTGTTCATTCACCGAGGTGACGGCAGCGACGTCTGCCCGCACGCGCTGCGCAACGGCAAACACCGCACCGTCATCCTTTGCATCAGAGACGCGGAAGCCGGTGGAGACCTTCTTTTGCACCGCGGCCAAAGCCTCATTGGTGCGGTTGAGGGATTGCAGCGCGATCATCGCGCCAATGTTCGTGTTCACCGAGTTGAGCGACATTTTCGTCCTCCAGTCCGTTGCATCTCACCGCCCAACCCACGTTTTGCAGGCACGCCGGGACGAGAGCGCCACCGATGATGAAGCCCGTGCGGTGGCCACGGGGAGGAAACCCCTCCACCTGAAGACGCTAGCCTCCGTTGGTTAACAAAAGGCTTGCGTCCTCAGCGCTTGCGCAGAGGCTTCGTGCACAGCGCGTACCAACGCCGCACCCCGCCCAACACCGCGAGCAAAACGCGACAGGCCGCACCTCGCGCGCAGCAGCTGAAAGGGCGGGCGGCAAAATATGCCACGACGCACCGGGCAAACTTTGCCCATAGGCGGAACTGGCCCTAACACACCGCGCGGCGAACCAGGCCCGTCACACGCCAAAGCGCTGGCGCGCCGTTTGCTCCGTCGTCACACGACATCGCGTCTGCTGCTGCAGGTGACAGCGGCAGGCAGACACAGAGACGGAGCACGGCAATGGAGGCCATCTCCTCTTGGTCATCCTACGCAAGGCTGACGAGCAGCGTGCTCGCCACGCAAACCCGGCTCGATCTCGTTCATCGCCAGATTGGCTCCGGCAAAGTGGCGCAGACCTTTGGCGGGCTGGGTCCAGCAACGCCCGCTTCGATCGACGGGCGGGCAGCGCTGGGCCAACTGGACGCCTTTCAGCGCGCCATCACGCAGACGGAAACACGGGCGCAGGTGATGCAGACGGTGCTGGCGCGGCTCACCGCCATCGCCGATCAGGGGGTTGAGCGCGTAATCCAGCAATTCGGCGTCTTCCCGCCGCCCTTGTCTGTGCTGAACAGCGAAGCGCAAACGCTTCTGGAAGAGGTGCGAACCTTGTTGAACACCGCGGTGGATGGCGACCATCTGTTCAACGGGCGTGAGACCCAGAACGCACCCGTGCCGAATCCCGTGGCCGCCTCGGGCATGTACACCGGCATACAGGCGGCGCTCGGCACCCTTGCTCCCGGCAATGCCCCGGTGGTTATAGCCACAACCTTCACGCTCGCGTCCTCCAATGCCGCTACGATCACTCCCTTCTCGCCCTACCTCTCCACCGCCCCAGGGCTGACAGAGCCTCGTCTTTCTGTCCGCATCGATGTCGATTTCGAGGTCGCTTGGGGGCTCAAGGCGAACGCGAATGCAACCGCCGTCTCTGCCGCGCCCACCACAGGTTCAGCGGTGCGTGACCTGCTGCGCGGGCTTGCTATCCTCGCCAACATCACCGAGGCACAGCGGACGGCCGCGCCGGATGATTTTCGCGAGGTGTTGGAGTCGGTTCGGGCAGGGCTCGTCAGCGCGCGGGATGGGCTTGCTGCTGAGGCTGGGGCGCTTGGCGAAACCCAGCGCGTTTTGGAAGACACACGGGCACGGCACGAAACGCTGCGCATCGTCCACACCAAGCAGGTGGGCGAGGCCGAGGACGCTGACCTCGGAGAGCTTTCGATTCGTCGCGCCTTGCTGCAAAGCCAGCTGGAAGCGTCGTTTCGCATCGTCGCCTCGCTGCGCGAGCTGACGCTTGCCCGGTTCCTCGGCTAAGCACGCGTGCAACCACGGGAGCGATGAAGCCATGGCGCCGCGGAGTTTTCCCCGATGTCCCTGACCAGCGCTCTCACCATCGCAACCTCCGGGCTTGCGGCGATCAACCGTCAGCTTGCGGTCGCCTCGCAGAACATCGCCTCGGCCGACCTGCCGGGGGCGACGCAGAAGCGGTCGCGGGTGCAGAGTACGGTGGCGGACGGTACAGGCATCGGCGTCATCGTCGGTAACACCGTGCGCGCTGATGACCCCATGCTTCGGCGCCTCTTTCTGCGCGCCTCGGCGGAGTTCGCCGCTGCCGAGCTGCGCGCCTCCATCCTCGCGCCAATCGACGCCATGGCTGGGCGACCGGAGGACGGTGCCTCGCTCGCTGGCCTCACCGGGCGTCTGCGCGACGCTTTTGTTGCCTTGCGGGCTGATCCCTCGTCCGCCATCACGCAGACAACGGTGGTGAACGCAGCCGTTGATCTGACGAGGCACCTAAATCTACTAAGCGGCGCGATCCAGAAAGGACGGCAGGATGCGCACGATGCCCTGCGCAATTCTGTGCGCCGCGGCAACGAAGCGCTCGGTGAGCTCGGGCGGCTCAATGCGCGCATCGTCGAGCTGAAGTATCGGAACCAGCCGACGGGGGAACTTGAAGACCAGCGTGACCGCGTCGTCACGGAACTGACTGAGCTGTTCGGGTTGCGGCCGATCCAACAAGCGAGTGGGATGATCCTCATGGTCACTCGCAACGGCATGGTGCTGCCGAATAACGCTGAGGCCCTGTCGATCCAGGCGGCGAACATCGATGCACTCAGCTACTACACGCCTGGCAATGCTCTGCGGCTGGAGGTAAATCTCGGCAATGGCGCCACATTCGAACTCGACCGAACGCATCTCGGCGGCCGAGCGGCGGCAGCGATGGAGCTTCGTGATGAGACCCTGCCGTTGATGCAGGCTGAGCTCGACGAGTTTGCCCAGAAGCTTGCGCGACGGTTTGACCAGCAAGGGTTACGCCTCTTCTCCCGCGCAGACGGCACCATTCCGGTCGAGAACCCAACCGACCAGCAGGGCTATGTCGGGTTCGCGCGTGAGATGACGGTCTACCCTGCGATCTTGACCGAGCCACGCTACGTGCGTGATGGCACGCATGCTATCCCTGGCGGCACGCCGCCTGCGTTTCCCGGCGGCACGCCAAATGCGTCGCCAGCACCCTCGGGCTCTGTCTTTACGCCGAACCCTGCCGGAGGCCCCGCCGCTTTCAACACGTTGATCCGGCGCATCCTCGACCATGCCCTTGGCCCGACGCGCGATGCAGGGCCACCTCCGCTCGCGCACAATCCAGTCTTTCGCACGACGGGCCTCGGCCCTTCGCCCAACCTGGCAGAGCAGCTGACGAGCCCGCTCTCTGTGACCGCCAACACGACCGTACTTGACTACGCCGGCATGGTGACGGCGCGCCATGCGTTGGTTCAAGACAGTGCGACGGGCGCACAGGAGCAAGCGCGGGTTAACCGTGACGTGGCCAAAGACCGCTTGGCCGATGCTGTGGGCATTTCCGTCGACCGCGAGATGGCTCTGCTCGTCGAACTGCAAAACGCCTACCTCGCCAATGCGCGCGTGCTTTCCACCGTGCAGGCGATGTGGGACGCGCTGCTCGCCTCCGTCCGGTGAGGGTCTCGGTGCGTGGTGCGGGGGCTGCTTGTGGCGACTGGCCTGCGGTTGAAGTCCCCTCCGGTGGTGGCAGGATTTGCCGCAGCGGCAGAACAGGCCAGGCAGATTTGGCATCAGCGTTCCGGCAAGAGCGAGGTTCGGCCGCTCAGTGGTCTCGCCCCAACCGGCACAGCATTTGCTCACGTTCCGTACATGCTGAGGTTACGGCAGGACAAGGAGAAGGATCACCACCATGTCCATCTTCGGTGCGATGACGACAGCGATCGGGGGGCTGACCGCCCAGTCCCGCGCGCTCGGCCACGCTTCCGACAATATCGCCAACAGCCAGACGATCGGCTTCAAGAGGGTCGACACCAACTTCGTCAGCTTCGTGACCAACAGTTCGCGCCGTCTCCACGAGCCTGGCAGCGTGGTGGCGCGCCCCGCCTTCCGCCACGACGTGCAGGGCGCGATCGAGCAGGTGTCGAACAACACCTCCTTGGCGATCTCGGGTTCTGGCTTCTTCGGCGTCACCCAGGCGGTGACCATCGATACCAACACCAACCTGCCGATCTTCGACACGCGCCGCTTCTACACCCGTGCTGGTGACTTCGCCCTCGATCGCAACGGCTATCTGGTGAATGGAGCGGACTTCTTCCTGCTCGGCTGGCCGGTCGATCAGGCAACGCTGCAGCCGAACCAGGCGGTGATCGAACCGGTGCGCGTCACGCAGATGATCGGCGCTCCGGTCGCGACGTCGCAGGTCGACCTCTCGGCGAACCTGCCGGCGAACGCGCCGATCGCCCCCGCTCCAGGCAGTTCGTTCACGTCAACGGTCGGCATCTACGATCCGCTCGGCAACCTGCAAACGGCAACTATCACCTGGACGCACACCGATTCGAACACCTGGACAGCG
>CALBEG010000081.1 GCA_937927455.1 uncultured Elioraea sp.
GAAGGCGGCAGAGCGGGCGGGGCTTAGGCGCGCCCAGGTCGGCAGCGGCGATCGCAGCGAGCGTATCCGCACTTACAATGTTCCACAGGGGCGTGTGACCGACCATCGCATCGGTCTTACCTTGCACAAGATCGACCGCATCCTGGCGGGCGAGCTCGACGAGCTCTTCGATGCGCTGACGGCCGCGGAGCAGGCGCAGCTGCTCGCCGCTGAAGCCTGAAGGCGAGCGCGTGGCCGAGGCGTGCCCTGCGGGGGCGACGATCGGCGCCCTGCTCTGCGAGGGCGGAGCGGTGTTGCGCGCTGCTGGGGTGGAGGAGGCGCGGCGCGAGGCCCGGCTGCTGGTCGGGCTCGCGCTTGCGCGTGACGCGGGCAGCCTGAATGACGCCGCGCGCGAGGCGGTGTCGGAGGAGCAGGCGGCGCGCTTCCGCGCTCTCCTCCGCCGCCGGGCGGCGCGCGAGCCTTTCGCCTACATCGCCGGCCGCAGGGGCTTCTGGACTCTCGAACTTGCCGTCACGCCGGCCGTACTCGTGCCGCGCCCCGAGACAGAGACGCTGCTCGAGGCCGCTCTCGCTCTTCGTCCCGACCGCGCCAGCGTGCACCGCATCGTCGATCTCGGCACCGGCTCAGGCGCCCTTCTGCTCGCTGCTCTCAGCGAGTACCCGGCGGCGATCGGTCTCGGAATAGATCGTTCGCCTGCCGCACTGGAAGTCGCGCATCGCAATGCCGCCGCCACCGGCTTCGCTGCACGCACCCTGTTCGCGCTCGGCGACTGGTCCTCTACGCTTGCTCCCGGCTCCGTTGATCTTCTGCTCTGCAACCCGCCCTATGTGCCGAGCGGCGAGATCGCTTCGCTCGCGCCCGAAGTGCGCGACTATGAGCCTCGCGCCGCCCTGGACGGGGGGCCGGACGGGCTTGCTGCCTATCGCGCGATCCTGCCCGACTTGCCGCGAATTCTGGCCTTGGGCGGCCTCGCCATCCTCGAGGTGGGAGCTGGCCAGGCGGAGGCGGTGGCCGTGCTTGGCTCCACCTCCGGCCTCGTCTTGCGCGAAATGCGGCAGGATTTGGGCGGAATTGCGCGGTCTCTCGCCTTCGGAGTTGCCGAAAAGGGGGTTGGCGCGCCGCCCACCACGGACTAGGGTGCGACTGTTCCGCGGGGCGTCGCAGACAGTTCGCAGGTGGTAGGCGGCGGCGGAACGGAGATCGGCTCGCTCGGGGGAGGATCGAGTGGTGGCCGGAACGGGTCCGACAGCGGACGGATTGCGATCGCAACAGCAGATGTGAACGACATGAACCTCAAGCGCATGCGCGGCCGAGGACACCACCAGGGCGGGCGGCACCAGCACCGCAACGCGCCGCTGAACCGCAATACGGTGTTCGATTCGAACGGACCCGATGTGCGGCTGCGCGGCACGGCCCAACAGCTGTTTGAGAAGTATCTCCAGCTCGGCCGCGACGCCACCTCCGCTGGCGATCGTGTGTTGGCAGAGAGCTACTTCCAGCATGCCGAGCACTATTTCCGCATCCTCAACGCGATGCAGCAAATGCATCAGCCGCAGGCTGCGCAGCCGCCGCGGCGCGGGCCGAACGGTTTCGAGTCCGATACAGATACTGTCGAAGCTGCGATCGAACAGGCGTTGAACGGGCACGGCGAGGGCGTGAACGGCGCGTCGCAGGGCGTCCCCGGCGAGGGCGAGCAGCCCTCTACCCTGCCGCCGACAGAGTAACTCGGCCGACGGAATGACGCCGCTGAGCACCTCGCCTCGGCCGCGCTGCGTCACTCCTCCTCGCGCAGGATGAGCGCATCGCCGACAGCAACGCGGCCGGAGCGTTCCACCCTCGCATAGACGCCGAACTCCGCATGGCCGAAGGTGGCGCGCAGGCCCGCGACCGGGTCGCAATCGCGCTCCGCCGTCATCGGGTTCACCCCCGTCGCGGCGCAGCGCTCGATCGTCTCCACCACGCGCAAGCTGGCACGGCCCACTTCGATCAGCCGCCCGATCCAGCCCTGCTCCGCCCACGGCGCGGCGCCCGAAACGTGGAGGTTGGCACGGAATCGCAACGGATCGAGCGCCCGTCCCATCGCCCGTTCGAGTGAGGCGAGCGAGGCGAGGTTGAGCAGGCTGATCAGGCGATCCGGATGGTCGGCGAAATGATGGCCCGCGGCATGGACGAAGCGCGGCCGCCCCCGCGCCTCGGGCCCGACCGCGGCAGCGAGGCGTTCGCCGATCGCCGCCCTGCCCTCGACCGTGGCGGTGTCGCCGGCGAAGGGGGGTTCGCCCGGCAGGCGCAACAGCAGCACGCCGCGGCGTTCGTCCCAGGAGGCATGCACCGCGGCCAAGCCCGGGTTCGCCATCAGGCAGCCGAAATGGCACTTGTGCAGCCAGGCGGGCGCTCCCTCGTCGAATGACGCATCGCCGTGCGCCAGCGCGAACACGCGATCCCCTGGCATCGCTTCGCCGGCCGAGAGCAGGGCCTCGCCCAACGTCTCCGCCGTCAGCCCCTTCACCGGGTAGCGATAGAGGGCTTCGACTCGCACGGCTGCGACCTCCTCCGCTTCGGCCTTGAGTGCAATCAAGGCACGCCCCATCTAACGATCACAACGGTCGTTCGGGTCGCCTTCGGGGGCCGGGGCGGCCGGTCGCCTCGTGGAGGGACAGTCATGGACATCGAAAAATTCACCGAACGTGTGCGCGGCTTCATCCAGGCTGCGCAAACCATCGCGATCCGCGAATACCACCAGAGGATCGCCCCCGAACACCTGCTGAAGGCGCTGCTGGACGACCCGGAAGGCGCGGCCTCGGGCCTGATCAGGGCCGCGGGCGGCGACCCTGTGCGCGCCAAGGCTGCGGTGGATGCGGCGGTGGCGCGCATCCCCAAAGTGTCCGGGCCAGGCGCTGGCCAGCCGATGCTGACCCCTGAACTCGTGCGCGTGCTCGATTCGGCGCAGCGTGCGGCGGAGAAGGCGGGCGACAGTTTCGTCGCCCAGGATCGGTTGCTCGTTGCGCTCGCCGCCGACACGGGGCCCGCCGGCGAGGCGCTGCGCTCGGCCGGGGCGACGGCGCAAGCACTGGAGCGCGCGGTGGAGGAGGTACGCAAGGGCCGCAAGGTAACTTCGGCCGGTGCGGAAGATACGTTCGATGCGCTGAAGAAATACGCCCGCGACATCACGGAGGCCGCCCGCCAGGGCAGGCTCGACCCGGTGATCGGCCGCGATGACGAGATCCGGCGTGTGATCCAGGTGCTCGCGCGGCGCACCAAGAACAACCCCGTGCTGATCGGCGAACCCGGTGTCGGCAAGACCGCGATCGTCGAGGGGCTCGCGCTCCGAATCGTCAATGGCGACGTGCCGGAGGCGCTGAAGGGCAAGCGGGTGCTCGCGCTAGATCTCGGCGCCCTTGTTGCGGGGGCAAAATACCGCGGCGAGTTCGAGGAGAGACTGAAGGCGGTTCTGGCCGAAATCGAGGCTGCCGCCGGCGAGATCATCCTGTTCATCGACGAGATGCACACCCTCGTCGGCGCGGGCAAGGCGGAAGGGGCCATGGACGCCTCCAACCTGCTCAAGCCGGCACTCGCGCGCGGCGAACTCCATTGCATCGGCGCCACCACGCTCGATGAGTATCGCAAGCACGTCGAAAAGGACGCCGCTCTCGCCCGCCGCTTCCAGCCCGTTTACGTCGGAGAGCCCTCGGTCGAGGACACGATCTCGATCCTGCGCGGCATCAAGGACAAGTATGAGACGCACCACGGCGTGCGTATCTCGGACTCCGCCCTGGTCGCCGCCGCCACCCTCTCCAACCGCTACATCACGGATCGCTTCCTGCCGGACAAGGCGATCGACCTCGTGGATGAGGCGGCGTCGCGGTTGCGCATGCAGATCGATTCGAAGCCAGAAGAGCTTGATGAGCTCGATCGGCGGCTCATTCAGCTGAAGATCGAACGCGAGGCGCTGAAGAAGGAGGAGGACCCGGGCTCGAAGGAGCGCCTCGCCAAGCTTGAGCGCGAGATCGCCGAACTCGAGGAGAGGTCGAACACGCTCTCCGCCGCCTGGCAGGCCGAGAAGGCGAAGGTGTCGGAGACCAAGGAGCTGAAGGAGAAGCTCGACCGCGCGCGCGCTGAGATGGAGATCGCGCAGCGCCAGGGCGACCTCACGCGCGCCTCGGAGTTGCGCTACGGCATCATTCCCGATCTCGAGAAGCGGATCGCCGCTGCCGCGACGGAAAGCACCCTCGTCAACGAGGCGGTGACGGAGGAGCACATCGCCCAGGTGGTGAGCCGCTGGACCGGCATTCCCGTCGACAAGATGCTGGAAGGCGAGCGCGCCAAGCTGCTCGCGATGGAGGAGAAGCTCCGGTCCCGCGTGGTGGGCCAGGACGATGCGCTGCGCGCGGTGGCGAACGCGGTGCGACGCGCGCGCGCGGGGCTGCAGGACCCGAACCGGCCGATCGGCTCCTTCCTCTTCCTCGGCCCAACCGGTGTCGGCAAGACCGAACTCTGCAAGGCGCTCGCCGAGTTCCTGTTCGACGACGAACGCGCGATGGTGCGCATCGACATGTCAGAGTACATGGAGAAGCACGCTGTCAGCCGCCTGATCGGCGCCCCGCCCGGCTATGTCGGCTACGAGGAGGGGGGCGCTCTGACCGAGGCCGTGCGCCGCCGGCCCTACCAGGTGATCCTATTCGACGAGGTGGAGAAGGCGCACGAGGACGTCTTCAACGTGCTGCTGCAGGTGCTGGACGATGGGCGCCTGACGGATGGCCAGGGCAGAACAGTTGATTTCCGCAACACCATCATCGTGCTGACCTCCAACCTCGGCTCCGACATCCTCGCCTCCTTGCGCGAGGACGAGGATGTGGACCTGGTGCGCGGCCAAGTGATGGCGGTGGTGCGAAGCCGCTTCCGCCCCGAGTTCCTCAACCGCCTCGACGAGATCATCCTGTTCCGCCGCCTTGGGCGTGCGCAAATGAGCGAGATCGTCGAGATCCAGCTCCGCCGACTGCGCGCTCTGCTCGCTGAGAAGCACATCACGCTCGACCTCGATGAGAGCGCGAAGGCGTGGCTCGCGGAAGCCGGCTACGATCCGACCTTTGGTGCACGTCCGTTGAAGCGGGTGATCCAGCGCAGCGTGCAAAACCCGCTCGCGACCATGCTTCTGGAAGGGGCTGTTTGCGAGGGCGAGACGGTGCACGTCACCGCCTCTGGTGATGGGCTTGCCATCAACGGCCGTCTCGCCGAGGCGGCATGATCCTGTCCGCGGCGGAGGCGCGGGGCTTGCTCGCGCAGTTGGGGCGAGCCCCGGCCTCCGCCGAGCTCGATCTTGCGCGCGCCGCCTTCCTGTTCGCCGCCTGCGACGCTGGCGAAGCCGACCTCGCCGCTGCGCTGGCGCATCTCGACGACATCGCGCAGGCGTCGGCGGCGATCGGCCCCGCGGCGGAGGGCGACAGCGAGGCGGCGGCGGCGGGGCTCGCCGCACTGCTGGCCGATCATCTCGGCTATCTCG
>CALBEG010000082.1 GCA_937927455.1 uncultured Elioraea sp.
GAACCGCGAGTCGAGGGCCTCCGCCACCGCAGTCACTGCCAGACCCGTCCCATCGGGTCGGGCGGAGATGCGCACGCTATAGCCGCCCTGCCACAGAGGCCGCGCCGCCTCGACCACGTGCCAGGGCAGAAGCGGCACCAGCCCGGCCACATCTTCGCCCTCGACACTGAGGTCGAAGGCAGTGAGCCGCGCTTCGGGTCCGACCCGGCCCGAGGCGGTGAGCGCAAGCCGACCGCCCGCGATATCCGCGATGGCCAGCTGGACGCTCGCCTCGCCCCTCCGCTCTTGGGCGACCTCCACCACGACATCGCGCGCGACGAAGTCGCCAAGCGGCATCGCGCCCGCCTCGAGACGCAGCGAGCCCACGACGCCAAAGTCCGACGTCCCACGCAGCTTCGGTCCGAAGGCCGTGAGCCACGGCAGCGGGTCGAGATGGGTGGTGCGCAGGACGAGCGCGAGCGAGGGCGGGTCGCCGCGCGTCATCGTCAAAGTCCCGGTGATGGCCGTGCCGTCGACCGCCGATCTGTCGGCGGCCTCGAGGCGTAGAGTGGAAGCGGAGGCGACGAGGCTTCCCGACAGTACCGCCTGGCGCAGCACCTCGGACGATGGCGGCGCGATGCCGAGCCAAGAAAGGAGACCGCCGAGATCGGGGGCATCGAGTTCGACAAGCCCGTCGAACCGCGCCCCCTCCGCACCCTGGGACAGGCTGCCGCCCAGCGCCAGAATGGCCCCGCCCGGCAGGAAGGCGGCCGCCTCGTTGATCGCGATCTGATCGGCTTCGATCTGCGCCGCCAGCCGCAGGGAGCGCAACAGCCCTCCCCGTAAGGTGGCGGCCTCAACGGACAGATCGATGCCGACGGGAAGGGGCGGGGCGGCGATCAGGCGCGGCGCCGGTCCAACCCAGGGATCAAGATCGAGACGCACGGCAGCGAGCGCGACATCGATTCGCGGCGCCGAGTCGAGCCGCAGGGAGACCGCACCGGTCAGTCGCGCCCCGCCGAGTTCGACCTGCAGTTGGTCCGCCGTCGCCGCAGCACCTTCGACCGACAGCCTCGCTTCGGCGCGAAACGGCTGGGCGGGCCCAGGCAGGAGGGAGGAGAAGTCGGACCCCTCGACGACCAGCGAACCTGAGAAGGCGAAGCCGCCATGCCAGGCGATGCCGGACGCACGCAGCGCATTGGCCCTGTAGGCAAGGCGGACCTCGAGCGGCGCAGCCCCGTCGAAGCCTGCCTGGCCGAGCGTGAGAGCGAACTCCGCCGGCTCTCCCGCCACCTCGAACCGCCCCTGCGCCGTGTAGGCGCCGAGCGCGCCATCGGCGGAGAGGCGGGCCGAGATGCCGCCGATGCGCGCGCCACCCATCTCGATTTCGCCGCGTTCGAGCTGGACCTGCGCCCCCGCGAGAATGATCGCCGGACGCCCCGCCACCTCCCACAACGGCGCGGCCAGCGCACCGAGGCGGAGCCGAGGCAAGACGAGGGTCAGTTCGGTGACAACGAGGTGGCCGCGGAGGAGCGGCGCAAGGGCAAGGCCCAAGCGAAGCTCCTCAGCCGTGCCGGACAAACCATCGCCCGGGTCGCCGATCGTCACGCCACGCGCGGTCAGCCGTGGTTGCGGCAAGAGTTCGAGCGCGAAGGCGCCGTCGATGCGCACCTCTCGCCCGAGCCGGGCCGACCCGACCCTCTCCACCTCCGCCCGATACTCCGACCAATCAACGTGCCTCGGCAGAAGCCAGGCTGCGAGCGCGCCGAAGGCGACCACGAAGGCGAGCAGCCAAGCAAGCGTACGGAGAACGGGGCCCACGACGGGGGGATTGCCAGAGAGCCACCGCGCGAACAAGCGAAGCCGCGGTCAGCCGGGGGCGCCGTAGCCCCCGCCGCCGGGGGTTTCGATCACGAACACGTCCCCCGGCGCAAGCTCGCGCGAATCCGTCCCCGACAGCGGCTCGATGGTTCCGTCCGCCCGCTCGACCCACTGCCGGCCGGGCGCCCCGTCTGCCCCGCCAGCAAGGCCGAAGGGAGGCACGGCGCGGCGGGAGGCGAGGATCGATGCCTGCATCAGCGCGCGGAAGCGGATGCGGCGTATCGCGCCGTCTCCGCCGCGCCAGCGCCCCGCCCCACCCGAGCCGCGGCGAATGGCAAAGGTTTCAAGCAGTACGGGGTAGCGGAGTTCGAGGATCTCCGGGTCGGTCATGCGAGTGTTCGTCATGTGCGTCTGCACCGCCGAGGTGCCATGGAACCCGGGCCCCGCGCCCGACCCGCCGCAGATCGTCTCGTAATACTGGAAGCGGCCGTCGCCGAAGGTGAAGTTGTTCATGGTCGCCGCTGAACAGGCGATAGCGCCGAGCGCGCCGAACAGGGCGTTGGTGACCGCCTGGCTCACCTCGACATTGCCGGCCACCACCGCCGCCGGCGGCCTGGGCGCGAGGAATGAGCCCTCGGGCAGAACGATGTCGATCGGCGCGAGGCAGCCGTCGTTCAGCGGAATGTCCTCGCCGACCAGGCAGCGGAAGCAGTAGAGCACGGCTGCGCGGGTGACGGCGGGAGGGGCGTTGAAATTGTCCGCCCTCTGCGCCGCGGTGCCGGTGAAATCGACCACCACGCGGCGCGCGGCGCGATCCACCCGCACCGCCACACGCAGCAGGTCGCCATTATCCATCCGGTAGTCGAACGATCCGTCACTGATGCGATCGATCACGCGCCTGACGGACTCCTCGGCATTCTCCATCACGTGCCGCATGTAGCGCCGCACGGTGGCGAGCCCGAAGGTGGCGATCGCGCGTTTGAGTTCGATCACCCCCTTCTCGTTGGCCGCGATCTGGGCGCGG
>CALBEG010000083.1 GCA_937927455.1 uncultured Elioraea sp.
AGTCGCAGGCGAGGTGCAGCTCGGCATCGGGCATCACAAGCTCGCCTTCTCGCGCGATGGTTTGCGCTTCTCCGCCTCCAACATCGCCGACTGCGAGGAGGTGGTGGGGGTCTACGACATCACCGATCCGGCGAAGGCCACCCGCTTGCTGGCGGTGACGGGGCCCGATCTCGGGCTTGACGGGCGCGACGGCCGGCCGGCCTGCGACCCGACGGGGCGGCAGGGGCGCCGGCCCGGGCCGCATGGCGCGGCAACCCTCGCCGCTTCGGGCCTGCACGCGCACAACGCCAACGGTACCGGCCAGTTCATTCTGATTGACGCCGAGGCAACCCCGCCGCGGCTTGCCGCTGTGCTGCAGACGAAAGGCGGATCGGGCGGCGCCTCGATCGCCACCCATCCTGGCGGGCGTTTCGCCTATGGGCCGCAGAACACGCCGCGGGAGGGCGGGCAGGGGGATCGTGCCGGCGCGCCCTGCCAGATCGGCCAGCTCGCGGTGATGGACGGGGTGGAGAAGCGCCTCGCTGCCGAAATCCCCATCCTCTACGACGTGGGCTGCACCGCCCTGCCGGCCTCAGCCGCCGGTGCTCGCCCGTCCTACGCCTTCGTCACGCCGGACGGGTCGACGCTTGCTGTCACGGTCGGCACGCTGAACGCGGCCGAGCCCGGCCGGGCTGAGATGCTCGTGCTGTTCGACCTGACGGATCCTGCCAAGCCGCGGCAGGTCGCCTCTGTCCCCGTCGGCAAGGCAGCGGGCCACCGCGACGCAGCGATCACCCGCGACGGGCGATTCCTCTTCGTCCCCGGCAATCAGGACGCCTCCGTCACGGTGGTCGATCTTGCCGCCCGCCGCGCGGTGAAGCGGCTTTCGGTGGCGGCGGAGCCGAACCGGGTCGCGGCCTGGAGCCCCACGGCCGGGCCGACCAAGGCGCCGGGTACGATCGTGGTCGCAGGCCGCTGAGGGAGGGGGCGATGGCGCTGCGCCGGGTGCTCATCGGCGCCGGGCTGGCCGGGGCGCTCATCGCCCCGGCCCTCGCCTGCGACCCCGAGGAGATGAACGCCCAGCTCACCCAGGTCTGCGAGGCTGCGTTGGCTGAAACCGCGCCGGCTACTGAGGCCGTCCTGCCGCACGCAACCGCGGGGGAGCGTATCCGCCTTGAACGGAGCCTCGCGCGCGCGGTCGAGGCCTGCGCGACCGGCGACCCCGGCCTTGGGGTGCAGGAGGCGGCACGGCTTGCCCGCCTCGTCGGTCGGATCGAGGCACGGGCAGGTGTGACCGAACCGATCTGGCAACATGAGGAGCATGTCGATCGATGACACGCATCGCACGCGCCGTTCCCTTCGCGGTGGCGGGGTTTATGCTGACCCCGTTCCTGCTTTGGGCCGGGTTCTGGTTTTCTGGGGTGAAGGGGGTGAAGTCCGGTTTCGACGGTCCGGAAGCTGTCGTTCTCCTGCTCTCTTCTCTGCCTCTGGCCGGCCTGTTTTGGATCCGCAACCTCCGCGAGATGGGAGACGGAATCGCCTCGCCCTCGCGGCTTCGTCTGGCGCGTTTTCTCACCATCGCACTGCCGGGGGCGATCGCGCTGATCGGCGTGATTGGCTTGGTCTGGATGGTCTCGCTCGATCGCCCCGCGGTGTCGATCGCGCTCGTGGGGCTTGCGGTCGGCGCCGTCGCTTTCCTCGGCTGGCGGGCGGCTTCGCCGGAGGGCGAGCGCGCCTCGGGCCGGGCGGTGCGCGGCGAGGGCTGGAGTGCCGAACACATTCTGCTCTTTCTCTTCAACGTCGCGATGCTGCTCGCTCTCGTCGCCATTCTCTGGACGCCGGCAGTGTTGTTCTACGCCGTGCTGGCACTCGTGCCGATCGTGTTCGGCGCGATCCTCATCATCGCCAATCAGGGCGATGCGTCGTGACGCTCTGGCAACGGCTTGGGGTCGGCCTCGCCACAGCGGCTGTGGCAGGAGCGGCGGCGTGGTTCCTCATCCCCGCTTGGCTTGCTCCGCCGCGGAGCGAGCCAGTCCAGGTGGCGCTGCCCTCCGGCGTCACCCTCGGCGGGCCGTTCGCGCTGACCAACGAGACCGGGGCGCGGGTGACGAACGAGACGTTCCGCGGCCGGTTCATGCTGATCTACTTCGGCTTCACCTACTGCCCCGACGTTTGTCCGACCGAGCTCGCCAAGATGGCAGCGGCGCTCGACCTCATCGGCGACGCGGCGGAGGAGGTCGTGCCGATCCTTATTACCGTCGACCCCGAGCGCGACACGCCGGCCGCACTCGCCCAGTATACGGATCTGTTCCACCCGCGGCTCATTGGGCTGACCGGAACGGAAGCCGAGATTGCCGCTGCCGCCCGCGCCTATCGCGCCTACTACGCCAAGGTCCGCACCGGGCAGGGCCCTGACGAGTACACGATGGACCACTCTGCCTTCATCTACCTGATGGGGCGGCGGGGCGAGTTCGTTGCGCTGTTCAACCCTGAGACCACTGCGGAGCAAATGGCGGAGGCGATGCGACGCGCCATCTCCGCCTCGCCCCGCGTTTCGAAGATGCAACCACAAGGAGGACGCACATGATCACACGTCGTTTCGTTTTCGGGGCAGTGGCCGTCCTTGCCCTGACCCCGCTTGCGTTGGCCGCGCAAGACAAGGTCGAGATCGTCGAGCCCTGGGCGCGCGCTGCTCTCTCTGGCCGCAACAGCGCAGCCTACATGACCATCGTCAACCACACAGGCGAAAAGGACGAGCTTATTTCCGCCGCTACCCCCGTTGCGCGCGTGGTCGAACTCCACACGCACATGATGGAAGGCGGCGTGATGCGCATGCGGCCTGTGCAGGCGATCGAGGTAAACGTGGGCGAACCGGCTGTGCTGCGGCCGGGAGGGCTGCACGTCATGCTGATCAACCTGACGCGAGACCTCAAAGCAGGGGAAACAATTCCACTCACGCTCCGTTTCCGCAACGCCGGCGAACGGACGATTGAGGTGCCCGTGCAGGCGGCAGGGGCCATGGGGCCGGCCGGCCACGGGCATGGCCACGGGCATGGCCACGGCCCCCGCAACTAAGGCAGGAGAACGCGCCAGGCTCGCCCGACGCTTGGTGCTCGCTAGCCTGATTACAGCGGCAATAGCGACACCGCCTAGCGCATCACGTGCCGAGGACAAGCCCGGGCTATTCGTCAATCTGACCACGGACGACGTCTGGGCCGCCTCCAAGGCCGTCTTCTTTGCCCATCAGCGCATCCTGAAGGCGGGCTACAAGCCTGTCACCATCTGGCTCAATATCAGGGCGGTGTATCTCGCGGATAAACGTCGCGCTCCGGCGCGGCTGAACCCGGAGACGCCGGACATCCACAGCATGCTGCGTGCCTTCATCGCCGATGGCGGGACGGTGGTGGCCTGCATGGCGTGTTCGCGCGTGGCCGGGCTGAGCAAGGATGACCTTATTGAGGGGGTAGTGATGGGCAGCCCCGATGTGGTTCTGCCCGCGTTGATGGGGCCGAACATCAGGACCTTGACCTGGTAGCGACGAAAAGGCCAGCTGGGGAGGGTGTCTTTAGGGGTTGGGGGCGCCGGAGGGCGCCCCCTTTTCCATTGTGGTGGTGGAGCGACGCGGGCCGAGATGGGTCAGCCGCGCTCGACACACATTGCAATCCCCATGCCGCCGCCGATGCAGAGCGTAGCGAGGCCCTTCTTCGCGCCGCGGCGCTGCATCTCGTACAGCAGCGTGGTCAGGATCCGCGCCCCCGAAGCGCCGATTGGGTGGCCGAGCGCGATCGCGCCGCCGTTCACGTTCACCTTCGCCGTGTCCCACCCCATCTCCTTGTTGACGGAGATCGCCTGGGCGGCAAAGGCCTCGTTGGCCTCGATCAAGTCGAGATCGGCCACCGTCCAGCCAGCCTTGGCGAGGGCGGCACGCGAGGCAGGGATGGGCCCTGTGCCCATGATCGCCGGATCCACCCCCGCAGTGGCCCAGGCGACGATCCGCGCGAGCGGCGTAAGACCCCGCCGTGCGGCCTCCTCGGCGGTCATCAGCACCACGGCGGCCGCACCGTCGTTGATGCCTGACGCGTTGCCGGCGGTGACAGAACCTTCCTTGCTGAAGGCGGGACGCAGCTTGGCCAGAGCCTCGATCGTGGTGTCGGGCCTCGGATATTCGTCCTGCTCCACCACCACCTCGCCCTTGCGCCCCTTCACCGTGACGGGGACGATCTCGTCCTTGAACCGCCCCGCTGCCATCGCTTCGCCCGCCTTGCGCTGGGAGTGGTAGGCGAACTCGTCCTGCTCGGCGCGGGTGATCTGATACTTCTGCGCAACGTTCTCCGCGGTCACCCCCATGTGGTAGCCGTGGAAGGCGTCCCACAGCCCGTCCTTCAGCATGGTGTCGAGGAGGGTAAGCTCGCCCATCTTCTGGCCCGCGCGCAGGTTCGCGCAGTGCGGTGCCTGGGTCATGCTCTCCTGCCCTCCGGCCACGACGATCTTCGCATCGCCCTGGCGGATGGCCTGGAAACCCAGCGCCACCGACCGCAGGCCAGACCCGCAGAGCTGGTTGATGCCGAAGGCGGTCGTCTCGTGCGGGATCCCGGCTGCCATCGCCGCCTGGCGGGCGGGGTTCTGCCCCGCGCCGGCGGCGAGGATCTGGCCCATCACCACCTCGTCCACCTCCTCGGGCGCCACCTCGGCGCGGTCAAGCGCGCCTTTGATTGCAGCCGCGCCGAGCTCGTGGGCGGGAAGAGAGGCGAAGGCCCCGTTGAAATTGCCTACCGGCGTGCGGGCAGCGGCGGCGATGACGACCTCGGTCATGACGGCTCTCCTCCGGAGACTGTGGTTGTTCGCCTTCTTGCCATGGTGCAGTGCCGAAAGGAACCGGCAAGACGGGCAGACCTGCCCCGTCAAAGCCCGGCGAGCCAGGCGGCAAGAGGGCGCCACAGAGCCGCTTCGGCGCCTGACCCCGCCGCCATGCCGATATGGCCGGCGGCCGGTTCGTGCACCGTGGCACTTGGCAACAGGGCAGCGAGGGGACGGGCCGAGCCGGGCGGCACGATCCGGTCGCGGGCGGGGATCGCAACGAAGCTGGGGGAGGCGATGGCGCGGGGATCGACCGCCAACCCCGCCACACGCCACGCGCCACGCGCGGGGTCGTTCCGCCCGTACCAGCCGGTGAGACACTCGCGCGCCACCGGCGCGGCGAGCGGCACCCCGTCATTCAACCAGTCCTCGAGCGCAACGAACAGCCGCGCCCGCGGTGACGCGGGGTCGAGCCGGGCGAAAGCGCGATACTTGGCACCTACCCCGAACGGATCGAGCAGCGCGAACAGCGTCTGCAAGACGTCGACTGGTAGCGCGTCATGCAGCGCGAACAGGGGCTCGAACAGGGGGACGAGGGCGGCGAGGAAGCGGGCGCGGTCGGCATCACCGGCGTGGAAGTCCCACGGCGTGGCGAGGAGGGCCAAGGCCCGCACGAGGTCGGGGCGGCGTTGCGCGGCGGCGAGCGCAAGCAAGCCGCCCATGCAGTAGCCGACGAGAGCGACGGGGCCGCCAGCACGGCCGACAGAGAAGACGAGGGCGCGCTCGAGCCGGCCAGCGATGTAATCCGTGAGGGTGAAGCCGCGCTCGGCGTCCCCCGGCCAGCCCCAATCGAGCAGGAGAGGGCGAAACCCCTGGCCGGCGAGCCAGCGCAGCATCGAGCCCCCCTCCATCAGGTCGAGCACATGGGCGCGATTGACCAGCGAGGGGATGACGAGGAGGGCTGGGCCCGAAGCCGGTGAGGACGCGGTCGCCCCGTAGTCGAGCAGGCGGGCGTTGCCCTCGGCCCACAGCGCGGGCGGATCCTCGAGCCGACGCTGCCAGGGGTGGCGGCGATAGGCGGCGATGCCGGCGATCAGCGCCCGGTCGTCCTCGTTCAGCGCCCGGAAGGCGGCAAGGGCGAGGTCGGCCGGGTCGTGGCCGCTAGCCGTCAGCCGGCTTGCGAGGTCGGCGAGGCGGGGGTCGTCCGGCGCGAGGATCGGGCCGAGGAACGGCTTCCAGGGCGGCGAGGCGGCGTTCGATCGAGTCGAGCCGGGCGAGGATGGCGGCGAGGAGAGGCTCAGCAGAGCCGCCGGCAACGCCGTTCGCCTCAGCTGCGCGAGCATCAGGTGCAGCAGGAGAGGGCGCGGGCCCCGACGCCTCAGCGGCCCGGGCGAAGAAGGGTTCATCCTCGGCTGCGGCCCACGGTGCGGCGCGCAGCCCTGCCGATGCGAAGCCCGCCCAGAGCGAAAGGAGCCTGATCCACGTCTCCTGCGAGTCGCGATCGGTTGCCAGGGCGGAGAGCTCGCTCTGCCAGAGCGTGATCCAGTCGCGCGCGAGGCTGTCGAGATCCTCGGGCCTTGATCCGTCCATGCCGGCCTTCCATGTCGCGGGCGGATCCTAGTCCGTTCGCGGGTGCGAAGGAACGCTCGTGCCCGTGACGGCTTGGGGCGTCGTCGCGGGCTGTGCCCCGGGATGGGGGGGTGCTAGGCTGCAGCGTACGAGAGGGTCTTCAGGAAAGATGTCCGCCATGGCCGAAGCGCGCCGCATGACGGAGACCGACTCACCAGCGGGGAACGCCCCCGCCGGCTCCGGCCCCGTGGTGGTCAAGAAATACGCCAATCGCCGCCTCTACAACACCGAGGCCTCCTCCTACGTCACGCTCGACCATCTCGCGCAGCTGGTGAAGGAGGGGCGCGAGTTCGTCGTCTACGACGCCAAGAGCGGCGAGGACATCACCCGACAGGTTCTGACCCAGATCATCGTCGAGGAGGAAGGCAAGGGGCGGAACCTGCTGCCGATCGGTTTCCTGCGCCAACTGATCAGCTTCTACGATGACAGCCTGCAGGCGCTGGTGCCGCGCTACCTCGAGATGACCATGGGGGCCTTCGCGCGGCAACAGGAGCAGATGCGAAGGGCGATGCAGCAGACCATGGAGGGGCTCTTCCCGTTCACGATGGAGGAGGTCGGGCGGCAGAACGCAGCAATGCTGGAGCGTGCCTTCGCGTGGTTCACGCCGTTCTATCGCCCCACGACGCGGGCAGAGGAGGAGGGCGAGGACCGCGACGCCGAGCTCGCGCGGCTGCGCGAGGAGGTGCAGCAGCTGAAGACGGCGCTTGCCGCGCTCGAGAAGGAGCGGGCGAGAGGGTGAACGTGGGCGGGGGTGCTGCGCGCACCCCGCTCACGCCAGGTCGACGGGGCTGAGGTCCTGGAACCAGGTCCGCGCCTGCACGAAGCCGCGCACGCGCGGGCTGATCGCGCGCTGGTTGAGGTCGTGGGCGATGAAGGGGTGTTGAGGAAAGCGTCCCAGGACTGACCTATCCGCGTCCACCGCGCGGGGCTCGACATCACGGGTCAAGCGAGGCCGTAGGGCAGGAGCACGTCGGGCGTGCGGGGGCGCATGTCGACGATGTCGTCGGAGGAGGCGGTCTCCTTGGCCACGGTGGGGATGTGCGACCGGCCCCTGGGCAGAGTGGCGCGGGTCGAAGGGCGGCGCGCTGGTGCCGGATCTTCTCGAAGGTCCATGGCAGGGCGTGAGCAGTGAAGGGGCTGCCGTCGTGACAGCGCACACCGGGGCGGATGCGGAAGATCCAGCGTGTGGTCTCCGCCGGATCCACTCGCTGAGCGATGGCGAAATTGGGCACGAGGCGCGAGGGGGCATCCGCGCGCGAGAGATCCCAGAACACCAGGCTGTTGAACTCCGTGTCGCCCATGAAGCGCTGGCCTTCGCCGCCCTGGTCGGCGTGGCCGATGGGTAGCCGCCTTGAGGCGGCGGCCATGCTGATGCGCAGCGTACTGCCAGGTCCTGAGGCGACCACGAGGTCGAGGCCGGGCAAGGGCGCGACCGTGCCGAGGGGGGCGGCCGGGGCGGCGGCGAAAAAACTGCCGAAGTTGAGCATGCCGGAGCTCCCCTGGTGCTTCGCAGGGGGGCGGCCAACTCTTTTGCCACGCCCGGCGCGGAGGATCAGGCAGAGACCAAGCGAGGGGCGAGGGAGAGAAGGTCGGCTGGGTGGTCGGCGATGGCGTCCGCCCCATCTGCCATGGCGCGCGTGCCATACCCCCAGGTGGCGAAGACGACGGGGAGTTTGGCGCCCTTAGCGGCTTCGACGTCGTTGCGGTGATCGCCGACCATCAGCGCCGATTCGGGCGCGCCGCCTGCCGCCTCAAGGGTGGCGA
>CALBEG010000084.1 GCA_937927455.1 uncultured Elioraea sp.
GTTGGGATGCGCCCGCGCCTTGTCCATGTCCTTGACCGTGATGAGACCCACACAGCGATACTGCTCGTCGACCACGAGCAGCTTCTCGATGCGATGCTTGTGCAGGAGCCGCTTGGCCTCCTCGGCATCGACGTGCTCGCGCACGGTGACGAGGTTCTCGCGCGTCATCAGCTCATATACCTTGACCTCGGGGTCGGAGGCGAAGCGCACGTCGCGGTTAGTGAGGATGCCGACGAGCCTGCCGCTGCCGCGCTCGACCACAGGAATGCCGCTGATCCTGTGCTGGCTCATCAGCGCGCGCGCCTCGGCGAGTGTCTGATCAGGGTGGATGGTGACCGGGTTCACCACCATCCCTGATTCAAACTTCTTCACCTGCCGCACCTGCTGCGCCTGTTCCCCAGGGTCGAGGTTCTTGTGGATGACGCCGATCCCGCCAGCTTGCGCCATGGCGATCGCCATCTGCGCCTCCGTCACCGTGTCCATAGCGGCGGCGACAAGCGGGATGTTCAGCCCGATACGGCGTGTAAGCCGCGTAGAGACGTCGGTGCGTGAAGGCAGCACGGCGGAGTAGGCGGGAACAAGAAGCACGTCATCGAAGGTAAGGGCCTCCTCGATGACGAGGCGTGTGCGCGGAGCGAGCGTTTCGCGCTCAGGAAGAGGAGTGGTGTCGGGGGCCATGGCGCAACCTTTCGCAGCCTTGGCGCCCCCCCTTACGCCGCAAAGGGGGGCGGGGCAAGCATGGAAGGGTTGCACCCCGCGGGGGGCTTAGGACATGGGTCAAACGGTGAGGCCGGGCGGTGGCCCGCGCGCCTCGCCGAGCCCTGGGATCGGTGGAATGTCGGGCAGCGGCTCAAATAGGTCGGCGTCGTTCGCCTTCGTGCTCTTGCCGCGAGTGGAGACGGGACACACCGCGAAGCTTCCGCCGGATAGGGCCCTGAGGATGCGAGAGGGGGTCTTTTTCTTCCTCGCCGAGCCAAAGCGGCCAGTCGTTGGGCGCCACCACCAGCGGCATGCGGTGATACCATGGGGGCAGAGGGTCACGCGGGGTCCCTAGTGTTTCACTGCCGCCCTGCAAAAGGAGTTACGACCACTACCGGGCGCACAAGGAGCGTGCCGCGCGACGGGGCCGGATCAATAGAATACCTGGACCGATGCCAAGCATGCTGGCGAGCACGGCGATCGGAGCCGCCAGAGCAGGCGCCAGCGGCAAGCGGGGCGTGGCCGCGTCCTCGCAATCCTGCCCTTCGGGCCGAAACAAGCGCCAAGCGAGGAACAGGACGGCCCCGAAATAGGCGAGCCAGAGCCAAGCCGGTGAAACAACCTGAGCGAGCAGGGCGCCCAGGGGAGCGAGGAGGGTCAAGACGAGCGCGAGCAGGAGTGCGGGCCGCCAGGAGACGAGGCCGCTCGCGGCGAAGCCGAACAGGGAGAACAACGCCGTCACACCGTTCAGAAGCAGCGAGAGCGGCTGCACTTGATGCACTAGGTCATCGAGGAAAAGGCTGAGAAAGGGGACGGCGGCGAAGGCCACCCCGAGCCCGAGCATGCCGGACGCAAAGGCCAGGACGGCGAGGCCCCCCGTCATCAGCGCAAGGTCGCTCATCGGCTCGCGCCCTCCTTTCTGAGCTTGTTCCTTGTCCCTGTTTGGCCAGCGCACGCCGCCCGAGCGTTCTTTGCACGGCGGTTTCGCGGTGCCAATCTAGCCCCGGACCGCGCGGCTTTGCGCAGAAGCGGGATGGGATGACATCAGGTGCGTCTCCTTCTCCTCAACGGCAACACGGATGCCGCGCTGACCGCGCACATGGTCGACCTTGCGCGCGGAGTGGGGGGTGGGGAAGTCGAAGTGATCGGCGCGACCGCGCGCTTCGGCGCGCGCTACATCGCCAGCCGTGCTGCAGCCGCGATCGCAGCCCATGCCGTGCTCGATGCCTATGCTGAGTCGGTGGTTCGGGGCGGGGAAACGGATGCCGTCTTGATCGCCTGTTTCGGAGACCCGGGGCTTCTGGCGTTGCGCGAGATCGCGCCCGTTCCCGTCACCGGTATGGCCGAGGCCTCCCTTCTCCTCGCGGCCGCGGTCGGGCAGCGCATGGCTCTGCTCACCGGTGGGGCGGCCTGGGTGCCGATGCTTGAGGAGTTCGTCGCCGCGATGGGCTTCAGTGAACGCGTTGTGGTTCGGGCGGTGGCGGAGACCGGGGATCGCATCGCGCGCGATCCCGAAGCAGCACTCGAGGCGCTGGCAGCCGAGGCATGCGCGGCGGTGGAGCGCGACGGGGTCGAGGTGGTGGTGTTGGGCGGGGCGGGCCTTGCAGGGCTTGCGCTGCGGCTCGCTCCCCGGCTGCCCGTTCCCGTGCTGGACAGCCTCGGCTGCGGCGTGCGGTTCGCGCTCGCGCTGGCGTCGCTTGGCATAAACCTGCGGCGAGATCAGCCGGCGGAGGATCAATCTGCCTTCGCCGGGCTCGGCGTCGCGCTATCCACAGTTCTCGCCGGAGCGCGGCAGACGCGGGCGGCGAGGTCGTAGCGGCCTTCGAGATCGTCGCGCACCTGGCCTTCCCAACGTGGCACGCCGAGCAGATAGGTGGCACGGGCAATCAGATGCGAGGCGATCGGCGTGGTAAAGAGAAGGAAACCGACCCCGGCGAGTGCGCGCGCGACGACGTCAAGCTCGCCCACCCCGATTGCGACCGCCAGCAAGAGAAGGGAGCCGCCCAGCGTGCCGGCCTTGGATGAGGCGTGCATGCGCATCAGCGAGTCGGGGAGCCGCCAAATGCCGATCGCGGCGACAAGAGCGAAGCCCCCCCCGGCCAGAATCAGTACGATGAGAAGAAGATCGACGAGGAGTTCAGTCATCGGCCTGTTCGAGCGGCGGCGGTTCGCTTTGGCGGGCCCGGCGCAGCGCCACCCACTCCACATAGCGGGCAAAGGCCACGGTGGAGAGGTAGGAGACGAGCGCCATCACCAGAGCGAAGTCGAGGAAGGCGGCGACGCCAGAGGAGAGCACCATCAGGCAGGCGGCAGCGATGCAGGTGAGGGCCAGCATGTCGAGGGCGACGATGCGATCCGGCAGATGCGGCCCCTTTACGAGGCGCGCAAGGCCGATCGCGAAGGCGGCCGAAATCATCACCCAAGCGATCCAGATCGCGACCGTCACGGCCCCGCTCATCGCAGGAACCCCAGCAGGCGGGTCTCGAAATTGCCCTTGATGTCGGCGAGCGTGGCCTCGGGGTCATCAAGGAACATCGCGTGCACGTAAAGGGTCGAGCGGTCTTCGGACACATCGAGGGCGAGCGTGCCTGGGGTGAGCGTGATCAGGTTGGCGAGAGCGGCGATCTCCACGTCACGTTTTGCCGCCAGCGGAACCGCGATCACGCCCGGGTGGGCTACGAGGCGCGGGCTCAGCACCTGGCGCGCGATCTGGAGCGCGGATTGCACAAGCGCTTTGGGGTAGAAGACCGCGAAGGCGAGGAAGCGGACGGTCTTGCGGAAATAGGCCGGTTCGCCCCCCGCCCAGAGCGTGCGCGTCAGGTAGAGGGCACCGAAGCCAGCGACGAACCCCGTACCCATGGTCCAGAGCGAGAACGACCCGAAGGATGCGCACCAGGCGAGCATCAGGAGCAGGTTGATCGCGAACAGCCCGACCGTCTTCTGGTTCATTTCGCCCCCCCGAGCACGGCGGCGATGTAGGACGCGGGATCCAGCAGCTCCAGCGCCGCACGCTCTGCGACGACGTAGAACGGCTGGGCGAACAGCCCGATAACGACGGTGCCTGCAGCAAGGGCGGAAATAGGGAGGAGCATGACGGTGGGCGCTTCGCCCAGGGGCCGCGCCGCCGCCTCACCGGCAGGGTGCGGCTTCCAGAATGCCTCGGCCCAAATCTTGGTCATCGAATAGATGGTGAGAAGGCCGGTGACGAGGGCAGCGGCGGCAATCCACCACGAGCCGATCTCGAGGGCTGCCCGCACCAGCACGAGCTTGGCCCAAAATCCCGACAGCGGCGGAAACCCGGCAAGGCTGAAGGCCGGAATGAAGAACAGCACGCCGAGCCACGGTGCCGAGCGGTAGAGACCGCCGATCCGCTTCAGCTCCATCGAACCCGTCAGGCGGGCCGCCACCCCCGCGATCAGGAACAGGTTCGCCTTCACAATGATGTGGTGGACAAGATAGAAGACCGATCCGATGAGGCCGAGCGGTGTCGCCAGTGCGAGGCCCATCACCATGTAACCGATCTGGCTGATGATGTGCCACGACAGGATGCGCCGCATCTCGGTCTGTGCCGCCGCCCCCAAAACGCCCGTGACCATGGTCAAGCCCGCAATCCACAAGAGAAGCGTGTGCGTCCATCCTGGGTCGTGGGTGAAGAGGAGCGTGAAGGCGCGGATCAGCGCATAGACGCCGACTTTGGTGAGAAGCCCTGCGAAGACCGCGGAGACCGAGACGAGCGGCGTGTGGTAGGCCGCAGGCAGCCAGAAAAACAGCGGAAAGACGGCCGCCTTCATGCCAAAGGCAGCCATCAGCAGAGTGGCGGCGGCGGTGAGCAGGCCGACGTTGGAAACCGTGGGCACGCTGCGCGCGATGTCTGCGAAATTGAGTGTTCCCGTCAGCCCGTAGATGAGTGCGACCGCGAGCAGGAACATCAAGGTGGCGACGAGATTGAGCGCGACGTACTTCACCGCGCCATCGATTTGCGCCTTCGTTCCTCCCACGGTCATCAGCCCGAAGGAGGCGATCAGCATCACCTCGAACCAGACGTAGAGGTTGAACAGGTCCCCCGTCAGGAACGCCCCGCAGACGCCGAGCAGCAGCACGTGCGAGAGAGGATGGAACCAGGCGCGCCGTTCCGCCTCGCCGATTTCGCCGAGGCCGAAGGTGAGACACGCCGCCCCGGTGATGGCCGCGATCACCGTCATCACCGCGCCCAAACTATCGACGGCGAAAGTGATGCCGAAGGGCGCAGCCCAGTTGCCCGACTGCAGAACCACCATCCCATCCCGCAGCACGACAAGGAGCAGGGCGACCGAGACGACCAGCAGGACATAAGAGCCGAGAAGCGAAAGCCACCCTTGCAGCCGCGGGGCGCCTTGCGCAAGCGTCGTCGCGCCAGCAGAGAGGATCGGCACGACCAGCACGAAGGCGGCAAGCCAGCCTGCCATCATGCCTTCTCCTCGGGCGGTTCTGCGACGCGCATCTCGTCCGTGCGCACGGTGCCGAGACGCTCGTAAGCCACCCAGGCGAGGACGAGGGCGAAGGCAAGAAGGCCGAAGCCGATCACGATCGCGGTCAGCACCAAAGCCTGCGGCAAGGGGTTGGCGAAGGCGCCAGCGATCGTTTCGGCATCGAGCGGCACAAGCGGTGGTGCGTCGCGCGTGAGCCGCCCGGCGACGAAGATCGAGAGGTTCACCGCGTTGCCGAGCACGGCGAAACCCAACAGCAGCCGGATCAGGTTGCGCGACAGCATCAGCCATGTTGCAACCGCGGTGAGCAGACCAATGAGGAGGACAAGCGGCAGTTCCATCGGTTCAGCCGCCCGTGTCCTGATCTTCCAGCGCAGGTTCCTCCTCGAGTGCTGCGATCAGTGCACACACCCCGCCGATGACGGTGAGATAGACCCCGATGTCGAACACCAGGGGTGTGGAGAGCGGCAGCACCGCCCCGTCGCCCAGGTTGAGCTTCAGCCAAAGCCCGGTGAAGAAAGGAAGCCCGGCCAGTGCCGCGGGGAGCGCGGAGAGGGCCGCGATCAGCACACCCGCGCCGGCGATGGTGGCGGGCGGAAAGACGAGCGTGCGCCGCACCGAGGCGGGGCCGAACGCGATACCCTGCAGCGCGATCGCCGAGGTGGCGACGAGCCCTCCGATGAAGCCCCCGCCCGGCAGGTTGTGCCCGCGCCAGAGCAGGAACACGGAGAACAGAAGCATCGTCGGTGCAAGGATTCGCGTGCCGGCGCGCAGGATGAGGCTGCTCATCGTGCGTCCTGCCGCGCGGTGCGGGCGGCGATCGCGGCAAGCCCGGCGAGGGCAGCGGCGAACACCACGATGACCTCGCCCAACGTGTCGATGGCGCGGAAATCGACCAGAATCACATTGACGATGTTATGCCCGAACGCCTCCGGCACTGAGGCGCGGGCGAACCACTCGGAGAGCCGCGCATCAAACGGCTCGGCGAGCACGCCGAGGAGAAGCACGATCACGAGAAGGCCCGTGGCGCCCGCAATCGTGGCGTGCAGCAGGCGCGGTCGGTCCGACGTGGCGGAGAGGCGGAAGCCGGGCAGGCGAACGAGCACGAGCGCGAGCAGAACGACGACCAGCGTTTCGACCATGAACTGGGTGATGGCGAGATCAGGCGCGCCGAAAAGCATGAAGATGAGCGCCACCCCGATCCCCACCATGCCAAGCGCGGTGACGGCGAGAAGCCGGGTTGTGGCGATGGCGGCAACAATGGCGGCAGCGCTTGTTAGCGCTATGATCGCGACCTCGATCAGCCGCATGCCAGCAAGCGGGAAGGCAAGGCGCACGTCGCCACGCAACAGGGCGGCTGCGGTGACGAGCACGATCACGCCGAAGGTCACTGCCGTGTACCGGTGCAGAAGCCCCGGCTGCCACAGCCGCGTCTGCCAGGAAGCAAGGCGCGCGAGGCCTGCGAGGGCGCGATCGTACCCGGCATCGGGTCCGCGCGAGAGCACCGGCTGAAGGCGATCGCGCCATCGCTCAGCACTGCGTTGCCAGAGCACGTAGAGCGCCGCACCGGCGGCGAAGGCGACGAGGGTGAGCCCGAGCGTCCAGTCGAATGGCTTGATCACCTTCGCCTCGACCGCGACCGGCATTCCGGCAACCGCGGAGGCGGCGGGGGCGAGCACCGCGTC
>CALBEG010000085.1 GCA_937927455.1 uncultured Elioraea sp.
ATGCAGGGACCGCTCTACCCGTTCTCCGGCAAGCTGCCAGAGATCGACCCCACCGCCTGGATTGCGCCGACGGCGGCGGTGATCGGCGACGTCGTTATCGGGGCCGGCAGTTCGATCTGGTTCCACTGCGTTGTGCGCGGCGACGTCAATCGCGTGCGCATCGGTGCGCGCAGCAACGTGCAGGACGGCACCATCATCCACGTCAACCGCGAAACCCACCCGTGCCTGATTGGAGACGAGGTGACCATCGGCCACATGGCGATCGTGCATGCCTGCACGCTCGAAGACCGCGCCTTCGTCGGCATGGGAGCGATCGTTCTGGATGGCGCGGTGATCGAGGAAGGGGGCATGCTTGCCGCTGGGGCCGTTCTGCCGCCCGGGAGGGTCATTCCGCGCGGCGAACTGTGGGCCGGCGCACCCGCACAGTTCATGCGCAAGCTCGACCGCCCGACCGACGCTTTTTTCGGGAACACGGCTCCGCACTACGCCGATTTGGCAACTCGCTACCGCATGGAGTATCGCGCGCGCGCCTTGGGCAAGGCTGCGGAATGATTGGCCGGCGCGCGCTTCTGCTGGTCGGGCCGTTCGCCGCCCTTACGGCCTGCGAAGGAGAGCGCGTGGAAAGCATCATCATCCCGCCTGGCGTGTTCCAAGGCGCGGCCGACCCCCTGTTCCAGTCTGCGCAGAATGCGTTCCACCTGCTCGTTGCCCGCCCGCACGCGTTGATCGATCAGCCGGCGAACGCTGCCTACGCGCTCTTGATGTACGAGATCGCCACCGTCGAGGCCTCGTCCGGAAGGCTTGCGGATCGCTGGCCCGGGCGGCTTTTGCGCGAGGCGCGCCCGAATCTGCGCGCGGCGGCCGCGATCGCGTCTGAAGCGACTGCGCAGGCGGTGGTCGATGCGCTCTGGGCCGCCACCCAGGCGCTGCGGCGGGGCGACGAGGGGGCAGCGCGCGCGGCTTTCGCTCCACCTGTTTCGCTCGACCCCTCCGTGACGCGGGAGAGGCTGCAGCGCTTCGAGGTGCCCCGGCAGGTTGTTCGGCCTCTGCGGGAACTGCGACTTGCTCTTGAACGCGAGGCTGGTTCGCCGCGCTGAAACCTCCTCTCGTCCGACAGCGCCTACTGCGCGGTGATGCGCACGTAGCTGCCAGGGGCCGGTTCCAACACCGGCAACTCGCCCTCGCCCGGCGTGCGCGCCTTCACCTTGGCGCGCGACAGACCGGCCACCCAGCGCTGCCAGTCCGTCCACCAGGAGCCGGCGAGCTCTGTCGCGCCGGCGAGCCACGCCTCGGGGTCAGGCGGCAGTTCGGTGTTCACCCAGTGGCTGTATTTGCCGGCCTCCGGGGGATTGACTACGCCTGCGATGTGGCCGGAGGCAGCGAGCACGAAGCGCCTTTTGCCCGAGTAGATCTGCGTCGCCTTGTAGCAGGCTTTCCAAGGCGCGATGTGGTCCTCCCGCGTGGCGAGGATGTAGGTGGGCACGGCGATGCTTCGCAGATCGATCGCCGTGCCGGCGAGCGTGATGCCGCCTGGCTCGACGAGCTTGTTCTCCTGATACATCTTACGCAAGTAGAACGAATGCATCGCGGCCGGCATCCGTGTGGAGTCGGAGTTCCAGTACAGCAGGTCGAACGGGAAGGGCTCCTGGCCGAGAAGGTAGTTGTTCACCACGAACGACCAGATCAGATCGTTGGCGCGCAGCATGTTGAACGTCACCGCCATCTCGTGCCCGTCAAGATAGCCGCGCTTGCTCATGGTCTCCTCAAGCGCCTTCAGCTGTTCCTCGTCGATGAACACCGAGAGTTCGCCCGCTTCAGCGAAATCGACCAGCGTGGTGAAGAAGGTGGCGGAGCGGATGCGGGCATCCTCCTTTGCCGCCATGTGCGCGAGCGTGCAGGCGAGCAGCGTGCCGCCGAGGCAATAGCCGATGGCATTGATGTCGGTCTCGCCTGTCGCCTTGCGGATGGCTTCGAGCGCGGCGAGGGGCCCCTCCAGCATATAGTCCTCGAAGGTCTTCTGCGCGAGGCTCTCGTCCGGGTTCACCCAGGAGATGCAGAACACCGTATGCCCCTGCGAAACCGCCCAGCGGATGAAGCTGTTCTTCGGCCTCAGGTCGAGGATGTAGTACTTGTTGATCCACGGCGGGATGATGAGGAGGGGGCGCTTCAGCACCTCCTCCGTTGTCGGTGCGTACTGGATAAGCTCGATCAGGTCGTTGCGGTAAATCACCGAACCCGGCGTGGTGGCGATGTTCTCGCCAACCTTGAACGCCTCGTAGTCGGTCATCTTGATCTGCAGCCTGCCCTTGCCGCGTTCCAGGTCGGCGAGCAGGTTGTTGAGGCCGCGCACCAGGTTTTCCCCGCCCGTCTCGAGCGTGCGGCGCAGAACCTCGGGGTTGGTCAGCACGAAGTTGGTCGGTGCCATCGCATCGACGAACTGCCGCGTGTAGAAGTCAAGCTTCTGCGCCGTTTTGTCATCGAGCCCCTCGACTTGCTTGACCAGCGACTGGATGTAGCGCGCGGAAAGGAGGTAGGACTGCTTGATGAAGTCGAAGATCTCGTTCTCGTGCCAGTCCTCGTGGCGGAACCTCCGGTCGCCGGGCGGGGGCTGAACCACCGGTTGGGCCTCGGCGCCGAGCAGCCGGCGCGCCGTGTTCTGCCAAAGCAGCATGTAGTCCTGCCAGAAGGCGACCTGCGCCTGCATCAGCGCCACGGGGTTGGCCATCAGCCGTGCGGTCATCTCCAGGAAGGGGCCGCCGATGTTGAACGGATCAAGCCCCGGCAGCGCCCCATGGCCCTGGCGTTTGAGGAACTCCATCACGATACGCTGGCTGCGGCTCGCGATGTCCGCCATGTTGCCGGTGAGCAGGGCGGGGTCGGGTACCTTGAAGGCCTGCGCGGCCTTGTCCTCTGCCATCGAGTCGAGCGTCCTTGTCCCGGGTCGGCCGCGGAGATGTGGGATAATGAACGACCGTAGTGCCGTGCGCTGGTGCGATCAAGCAGGCGGGCGCATGCAGTCGAGGCGCGCGCCCGTCGCATGGCTTCTCCTTATGCTCGTGCCGGGCTGCGGACCGCGGCTTGATCCGATCGAGCAGGTCCGCGTGTTCGGCGGGCGCCCGCCGCTCGCGGCCCTGCCGGATGTACCGGGAGCGGATCGTCCGTTCCCCAACCTGGGCACAGTGCCGGCACGCCCCGTGCCGCCCTCGCTGGAGGAACGGCGACGGGTGGCCGAAGCCCTGGTGGCGGATCGTGAGAATGCTCGCCACATCGCAGCGCCGCGCCCTTCGCCTGCCGCACCTCCGCCTGCCGCTGCGGCCGAGGCGGCGGGTCCGCTCGGCTTCCAGCAGGAGCGCGACATGATCCCCGGCATCGTCTCGCCCGATCCGGCGGTTGTCGGCCCGAGGTCCGTGCCACCCATCGCGGGCGCGCCATCCGCGGCCGTCGCTGGCCCGGCTGGCGAGGCCGAAGCGCCGCCTTCCGCCGCGGCTGCGAGGGCATCCTCGCCTTCGCCACTGCCGGACATCCTGTCGGACGTTCCGTCCACTCCGCCCCCGCCGGCCCGGCTCGAGCCGGAACCCGCCCTTATCGCGCCGCCGCGCTCTGCCGAGCCGACGTCGTCATCCGGGAGGGCGACACCTCCTTCGGCCCCGTCTCCCGCCCCGCCGCCGGCCCTTTCACCCCGCCCTGCCGTGTCACCGGCCGCATCCGATCCTTCTGTCATCATCGACCGCTCGGCCCTGCCTGCGGCGGCAACGCAAGCGGCGCTGCGGGCGGGCGCCTCCGGATCCGGCGCGGCGATCAGGTTCGCCGCCGGCTCGGCCATCCTCGCGCCGAGCGAGCGCGAGACGCTGATCGCTCTCGCCCGGACGCGTGGGGCGGCGGCGCTGCGCATCCTCGGCTTCGTCGATGCGGCAGGCGAGGAGCTCGGGCTCGCGCTTGCGCGTGCCCAGGCCGTCGCCCAGGCGCTGCGGGCGGGGGGCGTCCCGGCCGAGGCGATCGAGATCGCCGCCGAGGCCCGCCCCGGCCCAGCAGGTCGCGGCGCCGAGGTGCGGCTGATATACTAATTGCCCTGGTTGACGAGTCGGGTTCGGCTGTGGCCCTCCGACCCGAGAGAGCCCCGGAACCGATGCAGATGCCCTCCGCCTCGAGCGACTTCCACCGCATCCGACGCCTCCCACCTTACGTCTTCGCCGAGGTGAACCGGCTGAAGGCGGAGGCGCGGGGCCGTGGCGAGGACGTGATCGACCTGGGCATGGGCAACCCGGACAGTGCCGCACCGCCGCACGTGGTGGCGAAACTCGTCGAAACGGTCGCCGACCCGCGCGCGCATCGCTACTCGGTCTCGCGCGGCATCCCCGGGCTTCGCCGCGCGCTCGCTGGCTATTACGCGCGCCGCTTCGGGGTCGCGCTCGATCCCGAGACGGAGGTGTGCGTCACTCTGGGCTCGAAGGAGGGGCTCGCCAATCTCGCGCAGGCGATCACCTCGCCCGGAGACGTAATCCTCGTCCCCAATCCCTCCTACCCGATCCATCAGTTCGGTTTCGTCATCGCCGGGGCTGCGGTGCGCTCCATCCCGCACGAGCCGGGAGAGGAGATGTTGCGCGCGCTCGATCGCGCGGTCATCCACTCCGTGCCGAAGCCGACCGCGCTGATCGTCAACTTCCCCTCCAACCCGACCGCGCTCACCGCTTCGCTCGACTTCTACCGCGAGGTCGTCTCCTTCGCCCGCCGGCACGAAGTGTTCGTCGTCTCCGACTTGGCTTACGCCGAAATCTATTTCGAAGGCGAACCGCCACCCTCCATTCTCGCCGTGCCCGGGGCGAAGGACATCGCTGTCGAGTTCACCTCGATGTCGAAGACCTACTCGATGGCGGGCTGGCGGATCGGCTTTGCCGCCGGCAACCCGCGTCTGATCGCAGCACTGGCCCGCGTGAAGTCCTACCTTGACTACGGTGCGTTCACGCCGATCCAGGTCGCCGCGGTCGCTGCCTTGAACGGCCCGCAGGAGTGTGTGGCGGAGCTGCGCGCCCTTTATCGCGAACGGCGCGACGTGCTTATTCGCGGCCTCGCTGCTGCCGGCTGGGAGGTTCCGGCCCCCGCGGCCTCGATGTTCGCCTGGGCACCCATCCCGCCGCGCTTTCGCCACCTGGGCAGCCTCGAGTTCGCCAAGCTCTTGCTCGATCGCGCCAAGGTCGCGGTCAGCCCGGGTGTGGGGTTTGGCGAGCATGGGGATGGGCACGTGCGCATCGCGCTCGTCGAGAACACGCAGCGCATTCGCCAGGCCTGCCGGGCCATCCGCGCCTTCCTGCAGGGCACGAACGCGGCTTCCATGCCCTCAGAGGTCGAGACGGCGGCATGACCGGGGCTCCGCTGCGCGTCGGTCTCGCCGGGCTTGGCACGGTGGGTGCGGCGACACTTCGTCTGTTGCGCGCAAACGCCACACTCATCGCCGCGCGCGCTGGTCGTCCGGTTGTGCCGGTCGCCGTCTCGGCACGGGATCGTGGCAAGGATCGCGACGTGGCGCTTGATGGGCTCGCTTGGTTCCAGGACCCAGTCGCGCTTGCCCGCGACCCGTCGGTCGAGGTTCTGGTCGAGGTGATCGGCGGAGCGGATGGTCCGGCCCGCGCGGCGGTCGAGGCCGCGCTCGACGCCGGCAAGCCGGTGGTGACCGCGAACAAGGCCATGCTCGCGCTGCACGGTGCAGACCTCGCTGCGCGGGCGGAGCGTGCCGGGGCGGCGCTCGCCTTCGAGGCGGCGGTTGCCGGCGGCATTCCCGCCATCAAGGCGCTGCGCGAGGGGCTCGCCGCCAACCGCGTGCTGCGCATCGCCGGCATTCTCAACGGCACGTCGAACTACATCCTGACCGCGATGCGGGATTCGGGCCGAGCATTTGCCGACGTGCTCGCTGAAGCGCAGGCCTTGGGCTACGCTGAGGCCGATCCGTCTTTCGACATCGACGGGGTGGATGCCGCGCACAAGCTCGCCATCCTCTCTGGCCTCGCCTTCGGCCGCCCTCTCGACTTCGCCTCGCTTTTCGTCGAGGGCATCAGGGGCATCACCGATCTCGA
>CALBEG010000086.1 GCA_937927455.1 uncultured Elioraea sp.
CGCGGCCAAATCCGCGGTGCGCGCCCATGTCAAGCATCCCTTCGCGCATCAGAAAGGGATCATGGGGCTGGTGATCCGCACCATCGGCCTCGCGCGGGCGAGTGCGGCCGTCACGCTCGCCAACATGGCCTACAACATGAACCGGTGGTGCTGGCTCGACAGGCGAGGTGCGCCCGCCTGATGCGAAAGCCGGACCGAGAAGCCGCAACCGGCACGCAGAGGCCGGCGTGACAGTGCTGTCCCGCGCGATCGGCACGCTCCAACGGCCATCCATCGCCCTATGCACGCCGAGCGTCAGAGATTCCGGAGGTGTCCACCTGCTTTCCACCTTCGGCGTGGCCCTGTCGCGCTCATGCACGTGCTCGGCCAGCCGGAGATGCTGTTCACGCTGGGCTTCTGCCGGTTTTTCCTGCGTGTGCGCGTCACGGCGGGCGAAGGATTGCGATTCGCTTTGGTCGTCGCCGGCGTGGTGCTGTTTGTACTCGGCCGCTAAGGCGTCAGTCGAACATGGCCAGGATGGCGGCGGGGTCGACCGCGGCCACCGTGGCGGGGCGCCATTTCGGGTCGCGCGTCTTCTCCACCACCTGGGCGCGAACGCCTTCGGCGAAATCGGGATGCGCGATCATCTTGCGCGTGAGCTTCAGTTCCATGCCGAGACATTCGGCGAGCGTCATTGTGGCCCCGCGTCGCAGAAGTTCCGCCGTCACCCACAGGCTGGTCGGCGACATGCGGGCGAGGGTGGCGAGTTGCGTCTTCGCCCAGGCGTCGCCGCGCGCCTCGAGCCGGGCGAGGATCTCATGTATCGTGTCGGAATCAAAACAGTCATCGATCGCATCGCGCCCCTGGGCGAGTAGCGACTCGGGCGCGGGATGGGCGTGCGTCTCGAGTGCGACGACGCCCGAGCGGGAGAGCCTGGCTTTCAGCGACTGGAGGGCGGCGCGCGGCACGTAGTGGGTGGCGAGCCCGGCGTGAATCGCATCGCCCGGTGAGATGCGTGCCCCCGTCAGGGCGAGATAGAGCCCGAGCCGCCCTGGCAGACGAGGGAGGAAATAGGAGGCACCAATGTCCGGGAAGAGCCCGATCGCCGTCTCCGGCATCGCCATCACCGCATGCTCGGTCACAACGCGGTGCGAGCCGTGGATGGAGAGCCCCATGCCGCCGCCCAATGAAATGCCGTCGATCAGCGCGACATAGGGCTTTGGATACTCCGCGATCATGCGGTTCAGGCGGTATTCGGATGCGAAGAAGGCCTCGGAGGCGGCAGCGTCCCCGCGGAGCACGTTGTCGCGGATCGCGCGAACGTCGCCGCCAGCGCAGAACGCCCGCCCCCCCGCCCCCTCGATGGTGACGAGGCGCACGGCAGGATCTTCGCGCCATGCCTCCAGCGCCTCCGTCAACGCGCGGATCATGCCGAGGTCGAGCGCATTCAGCGCCTTCGGCCGGTTCAACACGAGCCGCCCGACACCGCCCGTGACCTCGGCGAGCACGGTCGATTCGGTAAGCGTGGTCTCACTCATGCGCCCTCTCTTCCCTCTTTCCACTCCCGCCTAGCAACCGCAGCGTGGTCGGACAATGTCCGAGCGTTCCGATCAGCTGACCACCAGATGTGGTGGTCGCAATATCTTTGACCGCAACCTACAGAGGATCCCTCTGGCTGGCGGCAGCCAGGCCCTGCTATAGTTCGCGGCCGCGACCCGAGCCGCCGAGGCAGTCCAATGACCGCGATGCCGATCCCGCCCGTCCCTACCACCCAGCCTCTGCTGCCGTGGGGCGAGACGCCCGCGCGCACCTACGCGCCGGGCATGGGTCAAGCGGTGGCGGATCGTACCATCAACCGCCGCATCGTGCGCCGCTTCGCCGCCCCGCGGCGAGTCCCGTTCGACCTGCCGCGCGACGATTCCACTGCCCTCGAGCAGCAGCTCGCCGCCTGGGCGCGATGCGAGGGCTGGGCCTATGAGGGCGTTCTCCACGTCGACCACGGCGATGAGACGCACGTCCGGGGCTGGATCGAGTCTATTGGGCGGATCGAGACAGAGTCCTGGGCAGACGTCGCCGAGCGGGTCGCCCTCGGCAACGCCCTGCTCGAACCGAGGCCCGAGTGGCGCGAGGCCGAGCGTACCTCGCTGCGCCACCACCTGCGACAAGCGAGCGTCCTGCTCTCGGGGCGTCACCTGCAGCATGGCGACGCCTCGCAGCCCTCGCGCAACATGGAGGTCTTCACCAACTGCTCGACGGCGGCGACCTCATTCCTCCTCTATCTCCTGCTGCTCAACGGCTCCGGCGTGGGGCGCGCCTACGACGACGCGATGATGACGGTCGACTGGGCGCGTGACATGCCGATCGTCGTGCCCGTGATCGACTGGAGCCACGCGGATGTGCAATCGGGCCTGATCGGCGGCTTCCTCACCCGCCGCGACGCCGAACACCTTTACGCCGCGCACGGCCGGATCGTCGTGCATGAGGTGGCGGACTCGCGCGAGGGCTGGGCGAAGGCGGTGGAGGTGATCGAGCGCCTCACCTTCGAGGGCCGGCGCGACGACGTGGTGCTGGTCGACTTCTCGCGCGTCCGTCCCAAAGGCGCGCCGATTATGGGCATGCAGGGTCGCCCCGCCTCCGGGCCAGGGCCCTTCATGCATGCGCTCGCGCGCGTGGCCATGGTGCGTGGCTCAGGCATGGAGCCCTGGCGCGCCACGCTGTTCGTCGATCACTACCTCGCCGAGTGCGTGCTGGTGGGGGGCGCGCGCCGTTCCGCTCGCATGAGCACCAAGACCTGGCGGGATCGTTCCGTACTCGGCTTCATCTCGGTCAAGCGCGGTGGTTTCCTTTGGTCCTCCAACAACTCGATCACGGTGGACGCTGAGTTTTGGAACCACGTCCGCCGGCCCGAACCCGACCCCGCCTGGGATGCGACGACGAAAGTTGATTGGGAACACGCACACGCCGTGTTCGAGGCCGCCGTGCGCGCTGCCTACGACGACCAGACCGGAGAGCCCGGCTTCATCAACCAGGACAAGCTCGTCGCCAACGACGCGGGCCTCGCGGCGTACGAGACCGGCAAGCTCTTCGTCGGCAGCGCGAAGTACCAGCCGGATGCCGAATCGCACCCTCTCCTCGCCGAGCTCGTACGTCGTGCCCGCGCCTCGCGCTACACTCAGATCACCAACCCTTGCGGCGAGATCAGCCTGTTCATGCTCGGGGGCTACTGCGTCATCGGCGACGTCGTGCCCTACCACGCGGCCGACGACGACGACGCCGAGGCGGCTTTCCGCGCCTGCGCCCGCGCGCTGATCCGCGTCAACCGCATGGACTGCCTTTATCGGCCCGAGACCGAGCGCACCAACCGCATCGGGGTCGGCATCACCGGTTTGCACGAGTGGGCGCTGAACCGCTTCGGCTTCGGCTTCCGCGACCTGATTGACGAGGAGAGAGCCAAGCCGTTCTGGATGCTGCTCGCGCGCTTCAAGCGCGCCGTGCGTGACGAGGCCCAGCGCTACGCCACCGCCCTCGGCATGACTGTTCCGCACACCGACACCACCATCAAGCCCGCCGGCACCACGAGCAAGCTCTTCGGCCTCACCGAAGGCGCGCATCTACCGTCAATGCGCGAGTACCTGCGCTGGGTGCAGTTCCGCAACGACGACCCGCTGGTGCGCGAGTACCGCGCCAAGGGCTACCCCGTGAAGAAACTCATGACCTATCGCGGCACCACCGTGGTGGGATTCCCGACCAAGCCGGAGATCGTGCGTCTCGCCGACGAGCTCGGCCTCACCTACAAGATCGTCACCGCCGGCGAAGCGACCCCCGAGGAACAGTACCGCTACCTGCAGCTGCTCGAGAAGTACTGGATCCGCGGCGTCGACGAGCAAGGACGGCCGCTCGAGCCTGACACCGGCAACCAAGTCTCCTACACGCTGAAGTACGACCCGAAGCGAATCTCATTCGAGGCCTTCCGGGCGGCGGTGCTCGCCCTGCAGCCCACCGTGCGCGCCTGTTCCGTGATGCCGCAGGCCGACACCACCGCCTACGAGTACCAGCCGGAGGAGCCGGTGACGAAGGCGCAGTACGAAGTGATCGCTGCCGCCATAGCCGCCGCTTCGGCCCCCGAGGCTGTCGGTCTAGAGCATGTCGCGTGTGACGGCGGTGCCTGCCCGATCGACTTCGGCACCAACGAGGCAAGCCAGAAGTCGGCCTGAGCCGGCTTGGCGCAGGCGGGGGAGGGACGCGCCGGGTTGCGGTTGCGGGCGCGCCGTCCTCCTGGCAGGGTCGGGCTTCGTCATGACCGACCCGCTCGTCCGTTTCGATCACGTCGCGAAATCCTACGACCGCGCCACCCTCGTCATCCCCGATCTCAGCTTCGAGGTCGGGCGCGGCGAGTTCCTGACCCTCCTCGGGCCGTCCGGGTCGGGCAAGACCACCACACTGATGATGCTCGCCGGCTTCGAGGCGCCCGATCGCGGCCGCATCCTGCTCGAGGGGCGCAACATCGTCGGCGTGCCGGCGCACAAGCGCAACATCGGCGTTGTATTCCAGTCCTACGCCCTCTTTCCGCATCTCACCGTGGCGCAGAACGTCGCCTTCCCGCTCTCCGTCCGCGGCCGGCCGCGCGCCGAGATCGCCGAGCGCGTGACGAGCGCGCTGGCCATGGTCAGGCTGGAGGGTCTCGGCGACCGGCGGCCGGCCCAGCTTTCGGGCGGGCAGCAGCAGCGCGTCGCCCTAGCCCGCGCGCTCGTCTTCGAACCCAAGCTCGTGCTGATGGATGAACCCTTGGGCGCCCTCGACAAACAGTTGCGTGCCGAACTGCAGGCCGAGATTCGCCGGCTTCATCGCGAACTTGGCGTTACCATGGTCTACGTCACGCACGATCAGGAGGAGGCGCTTGCCCTCTCCGACCGCATCGCCGTCTTCGATGAAGGCCGCATCCGCCAGATCGGGCCGCCGCAGACGTTGTACGACCACCCACGCGATCCTTTCGTCGCGGGCTTCATCGGCGAGAACAATCGGCTCGAGGGCGAGGTGGTCGGCCGTGACGAGGACGGCAGGCTCGCCGTGCGCCTCGCCGAGGGGGCAGTGGTGCGGGCGGAGCCGGTCGATGTGCTGCCCTCGACGCGCCGCGTGCTCCTCTCCGTCCGCCCGGAGCGGATCGCGCTCGCGCACGCCGAAGCCGAGGATCTCGGCGCCGAGGCGCTTGCCGCCAGCGTCGTCGAGACCGTGTTCCTCGGCGATCACGTGCGCATCCGCGTGCGCCTCGCCGACGGCAGCCTTGTCACCGTGAAGCGCCCCGCCTATGCGCTCGATGCGCGGCTGAAGCCCGGCGCGCGCGTCGCACTCGCCTGGTCGGCCGAGCACGCGATCGCTTTTCCAGCAGAGAAGGCCGAGGCACGGCGTCCGCTCGTGGCAGGGCGCGCCTGAGCCCTCGGGCCGCGCGCCGACGGTTTCGAACGCGCGCGGACGGCGCTACGCTTCATCCGGCGGAGCCCCGACCGAACGAAAGGAGTTGCCGATGATGCGCCAAACTCTTGCCCTTGTCGTCGCAGCGGTCACTGCCGCACTTTCCTCCGCGAGCACGGCGCGCGACCTCACCATCGTCTCTTGGGGCGGTGCCTACCAGGACGCGCAGCGCCAAGTCTATTTCCAGCCCTTCACCCAGGCCACGGGTGTCCGCATCGTCGAGGATTCGTGGGACGGCGGCATTGGCGTGCTGCGCACCCGCGCCCAGGCCGGCAACCAGACCTGGGATCTCGTGCAGGTGGAGAGCGAGGAATTGCTGCTCGGCTGCGACGAAGGGCTTTTCGAGAAGATCGACTGGGCGCGCGTCGGCGGCAAGGACCACTACATCCCGGAGGCCGTGCACGAGTGCGGGGTCGGAGCGATCCTGTACAATGTCGTCCTCGCCTGGGACCGCACCCGGTTGCAGGCGACACCGACCTGGGCCGACTTCTTCGACGTGCAGCGCTTTCCTGGCAAGCGGGGCCTGCGCCGCGGCGTGAAGCTCACGCTCGAGATCGCGCTGCTCGCCGATGGCGTTCCGCGCGATCAGGTATATGCCTTGCTGCGCACCGAAACAGGGGTCGAGCGCGCCTTCCGTAAGCTCGACACGATCAAACCGCACATCGTCTGGTGGCAGGCCGGCGCGCAGCCGCCGCAGATGCTGGGCGCGGGCGAAGTGACGATGACCACCGCCTACAACGGCCGCATCACCAACGCCAACCGCGCCGAGGGCCGCAATTTCGGCATCCAGTGGCGCGACTCCCTGTTCACCATCGATTCCTGGGTGATCATGAGGGGGTCGCCCAATCGCGACGCTGCCTACCGTTTCCTCGATTTCGCCAAGGATCCGCGCCGGCAGGCGTCGTTGCTTCCGCTTATTCCCTACGGTGGGACAGCGCGCGGCGCGAACGAGGGGCTTGGGGCGGACCTTCTCGCAGTGAGCCCCTCCAACCCAGACAACCTGAACGTGTCGCTGATGATCGACGACGCGTTCTGGATGGACCACCTCGATCGCCTGTCGCAACGGTTCAACGCTTGGCTCGCGCGCTGAGCATCTGACGGCGGGAGAAGGCGGTGATAGGGCGCGGGCGGGTAAAGCTCGAGGCTGCACTCCTGCTCGCCCCGCTCCTGCTGTACATCGCAACGGGCTTCGTCGCCCCAATCGCGGCAATGCTCTGGCGCGGGGTGAGCGACACGGAAGTTCCCCGCGCGTTCCCGCGCACCCTCGCCGCGCTCGCCGACTGGGACGGGCGGAACCCGCCGGGGGATGAGGTCTTTGCCGCCCTGGCCGACGAGCTGGTTGCCGCGCGTGCCGCCGGCACGCTAAACGCCGCAGCTGGGCGGCTGAACAGTGACACGCCCGGGCTCCGCACGGTCGTGTTCGCCACGGCACGGCGACTCGCGCGCCATGTGGAGGGTTCTCCGCGCGCCGCGATCCTCGCCGCCGACCCAGCCTGGGGCGAGGTCGAGACCTGGGGCGCCTTGCGCCGCGCGGGCGCCACACCGACCGACACGCATCTTCTCGCGGCGCTCGACCTCCGCCGCTCCGCCGACGGAACGATCACTGCTGTGCCGGAGGAGCAGCGCCTGTTCCGCGCGGTAGCGCTGCGTACGGTGTGGATCGGTTACCTCGTCACCCTGCTCTGCCTTGTGCTCGGCTATCCGCTCGCCGCCGCTCTGGTCTTCGTGCCGCGCCGCCTGTTCGGCTTGCTTATGTTCGCCGTACTGTTGCCGTTCTGGACCTCGCTCATCGTGCGCACGGCGGCGTGGATGGTGCTGCTTGCGCGCGAGGGGATCATCAACCAGGCCTTTCTCACGCTCGGGCTGGTTGTCGAGCCGGTGCAGATGCTGTTCACCCGCACGGCCGTTCTCGTCGCCATGGTGCACATCCTTCTGCCGTTCATGGTGCTGCCCCTCTACGCGGTGATGCGCCAGATCCCACGCGCGCAGCTGCGGGCAGCTGCGAGCCTCGGTGCCGGACCCGTCGCACAGCTCGTGCGCGTGTGGCTGCCGCAGACCCTACCCGGAGTGGGTGCGGGGGCGCTGATGGTGTTCATCCAAGCGATCGGCTTCTACGTCACCCCGGCGCTGATCGGCGGCGGGGCCGATCAGCTGCTGCCCTTTTTCATCGGCTTCTACGCCACGCAGACGGTGAACTGGGGTCTTGCTGCCGCCCTCTCCATCCTTCTGCTGGTCGGCACCCTCCTTATCCTCGCCCTGTTCGGCCGCTTCCTCGGCCTTGCGCAACTCCGCGCAGCATGAGTGCGATCGGCCGTCTGCTTTGGGTGGTGCTGTCGGCGGCGACGGCGCTGTTCCTCCTCGCGCCGCTGCTGGTGGTCGTTCCGCTCTCCTTCTCCTCCGCTTCGTTCCTCGAGTTCCCTCCGCCCAGCCTGTCGCTGCGCTGGTACGAGGCACTGTGGCAGAGCCCGTTCTGGCGCCAGGCGGGGCTGAACACTCTGATCATCGGCGCGGCTTCGACCGCGATCGCCTCCGCGCTGGGCACGTCGGCCGCGATCGGGCTTTGGCTCGCGCCGCTGCCGGGCCGGCGCGCGATCTTCGGCCTGATCCTGTCGCCGATGATCGTGCCGGTGATCATCACCGCCGTCGCGCTCACTTTCGCCTTTGCGCCGCTCGGTCTCGCGGCGAGCCACTGGGGCTTGATCCTGGCGCACGCCGCGCTCGGCGCGCCCTTTGTCGTCGTCACCGTGCTCGCCACCCTGAGCGGCTTCGACCGCGCGCTGTTGCGCGCAGCTTCGGCCTGTGGGGCTGGGCCGATCACCACCTTCCGGCGCGTGCTATTGCCGTTGATCCTGCCCGGTGTCGTTTCGGGGGCGGTGTTCGCCTTCGCCACGTCGCTCGATGAGACCGTGGTCGTGTTGTTCCTCGGCGGGCCGGAACAGCGCACCCTGCCGCGGCAGATGTTCGCGGGGCTGAAGGACACGATCGAGCTCACTATCCTCGCCGCGGCGACTGTGCTGATTGCGGCGTCGACGGTGCTCCTCGTCGCGGCGCGGCTGCTCGCTGCGCGATCGGCCCGGCTCGCTAGTGCGGCGCCGCGATGAACGGCCGGGCGCCCGGCGCGATCATCCTGCCCGAGCGTTTGGATGCCGCGAGCGTGCCGGCGCTGTGGTCTCAGCTACTCGCCCGCGCACGGCCAGGAGCGGAGTTGACACTGGACCTTTCCGCCACGCGCGCGATCGACACCGCTGGCGTGGCGCTGATCCTCGCCCTGGAGGAGCGCACAGGCCGGGAGGCTCTCCTCGAGGGGGCGGCGGTGGAAATCCGTCGCCTGGTCGAACGCGGGCGCGGGATTGGCGGCCAACGCTCGCCTGCCGCGCCGCAGCCCTCGCCGAGCCTGCCCGTTGTCGTCGGCTCGGCCGTGGTGGCGCGGGTCGGGCGCTGGCGCGATGGGCTCGCCTTTCTCGGCCGGATCGCCGCCGCCGTTGCGTCCACGATCGTTCAACCGGGCACGCTTTGCCCGCGCGAGATCATTCGTCAGGCGGAGAAGATTGGCAACCGGGCGCTCCCGCTCGTCGCCCTGATTGGCTTCCTGTTCGGCCTGATCCTGTCCTTCCAGTCTGCGTTGCCGATGCGTCAGTTCGGTGCCGAGATCTATGTCGCGAGCTTGGTTTCCGTTTCGGTGTTCCGCGAACTCGGCCCTTTGCTCGCTTCCGTCATTCTCGCCGCGCGATCGGGCTCCGCCTTCGCAGCCGAGATCGGCACGATGAAGGTAAATGAGGAGATCGAAGCGCTGACCGTGATGGGGCTCGATCCGTTCCGCTTCCTGGTCGTTCCGCGACTGATTGCCGCGGTGGTGATGGTGCCGGTGCTGATCGTAGCGATGAACCTTACCGCGCTTGCCGGCATGGTTACGGTGATGACCTCGCTCGGCTTTCCCTTCGCCGCCCTCTCCACGCAGGTGGTGAATTGGAGCACGCCGGCCGATGTGTTCGGCGGGCTCGCTTAGGGATTGCTGTTCGGGGCCGTGGTTGCCAGCATTGGCTGTGCGCGCGGCATGGCGACAGGGGTCGGGCCCCGTGCGGTGGGCGAGAGTACGACCGCGGCGGTGGTGGGCGGCATCATCGCCATCATCCTGCTCGATGGCGGCTTCGCGGTCTTCTTCTACGCGATGGGATGGTGAGCGCGCCCTCCACTTCTCCCGCACCCCACCTCGCCGCCGAAGTGCGCGGGGTGGTGATGCGTTTCGGTACCAACACGGTGTTCGAGCATGTGAGCTTCACCGTCCACCGCGGCAAGGTGTTCGTCATCCTAGGCGGCTAAGGCTGCGGAAAATCCACACTTCTCAAGCTTATGATTGGGCTGAGGCGCCCCACGGCGGGGCGGATCCTGATCCTCGGCGAGGACATCCACGCCCTCTCGGGCAAGGCGCGACGGCGCCTATTGCGCCGCTTCGGCGTGATGTTCCAGCAAGGAGCGCTGTTCGGCTCGATGAGCGTGCTTGAGAACGTCATGCTGCCGCTCGCCACCCTCACCCGCCTCCCGCAGGAGGCGATCGAGCGCATCGCGAGGATCAAGCTCGGCCAAGTGGGCTTGGTCGATGCTGCGGAACGGATGCCGGCCCAGCTCTCGGGCGGCATGATCAAGCGGGCGGCGATCGCGCGGGCGATGGCGCTCGACCCGCCGCTCGTCTTCCTGGACGAGCCCTCGGCAGGGCTCGATCCAATCGCCTCGGCCGGGCTCGACTCCCTGATCGTGTCGCTCGCTCGCGATCTCGGCACCACCTTCATTGTCGTCACCCATGAACTCGACTCGATTATGACCATTGCGGACCGCGTCATCATGCTTGACAAGCATGCGAGAGGGATGATCGCGGAGGGCGATCCACGGCGGCTGAAGGAGGAAAGCACGCATCCGGTCGTGCGCCCCTTCTTCAACCGCACGGATCTCGCGGCGTAGCCGTTTGGGGACCCGCGCATGGAGGACCGGGGGCTCTATTTCCGCGTCGGTCTCACCATCCTCGGCGGGGTCGCGGCCCTGCTCGCCCTCGTCGTCTGGATCGGTGCCGATACGTTCCGTCGCCGCGGCTTCACGTTCGAGACGTACTTCGCCGAGAGCGTCCAGGGCCTCGACACCGGGGCGCAGGTGCGCTTCCGCGGTGTCGCCATCGGCACGGTGCGCGAGATCGCGATCGCCGCCGCCGTCTATCCGGAGGCGATGCGGGGCGACATCCCGCATTCGGAGGCGGCACGACTCGTCGTCGTACGGTTCGAACTCTTCCGCGACCGGGTGGTGGAGACGAGTCTCGAGCAGTTCCGCAGCCTGGTCGACGCGGGGCTCCGACTGCGGATGGCGAGTCAGGGCCTCACGGGCCTGCTCTATCTCGAGATGGATTTACTCGACCCTACGCGCTTCCCGCCGCTGGTCCGCTGTGGCGGACGAAACACCTCGTCGTACCCGCCCTGCCGTCCACGCTTGCGCAGTTCCAGTCCGCGGCCGAACAGCTGATGGCGCGGCTGAACGAGGTGGACCTTCCCGGCCTGGTCGAGCGGATCGCCACCCTCGTGGACGCACTGACGGAGGCCGTGACGGTGGGCGAAGGCTGTCGGCTCCTGGTCGAAGGCGGAGACCTGGTGGCGTCGTTGCGCCGGCAAAGCGACGGAATCGGTCCCCGCCTTGAGGCGGCGGCATCTGAAGCCGAACGGACTGCGCGCGGCCTACGGGAGATCGCCGAATCGCGCGATCTGCGTGCCACGCTCGCCAACACCGCGGCGGCGAGCGCGGAACTGCACATGGCGCTCGCACGACTGCCGGCAACGCTGGCAACGACGGAGCAGACCATTCGCCGGGTCGAGGCACTGGTCGGCGAGGCCGATCGCGACCTCGGCCCCGCCTTGCGCGATCTTCGCCTCGCTGCCGACAACCTGCGCGCGCTGACCGAGCAGGCGCGGCGCTACCCGAGCCAGATCCTGTTCGGCGAGCCACCACCGGGAGCGGCCGCACCCCTGCCGGGAGGCAGGCGATGAGGCGCCGTACGCTCCTCTGCACCTCTCTCGCGCTCTCCGCCTGCGCCAACCCGTTCTCCCGCCCGCATCCCGAGAAGCGACTCTACATTCTGGAAACGAAACGGATAGGAGCCTCGCCTGCGGCGGCCCGTCCTCGCAGCTTGCTCCTGCGGACGGTCACCGCCGCTGCCGGCGCGGAAGGGCGGGGTCTCGTCACGCGGCTGCCGGGCAACGTGCACCAGACGGATTTCTGGAACGAATTCCTCGCCCCGCCCGCCGACATGGTGCACGACGCGATGCGGCGCTGGCTTGCCGACTCCGGGCTGTTCACGGCGGTCCTCGAC
>CALBEG010000087.1 GCA_937927455.1 uncultured Elioraea sp.
CGCGGCATCGTCGGGCTCTACCTCAATCTGCCAGGGCACGCCCTCGTGCTGTCCGTGGACGAGAAGAGCCAGATCCAGGCGCTCGACCGCACCCAGCCAGGGCTGCCGATGAAGCGTGGCCGGGGTGCGACGATGACGCACGACTACAAGCGCCACGGCACCACGACGCTGTTCGCCGCGCTGGACGTGAAGGCGGGCACCGTCATCAGCCAGTGCATGCTCCGCCACCGCGCCGCCGAATTCATCCGCTTCCTTCGGCTGATCGACAAGCAGACCCCGGCGGAGCTCGACCTGCACCTGATCCTCGACAACTACGCCACCCACAAGACCGAGGCCGTGAAGCGCTGGCTGGCAAGGCATCCCCGCTTCCACATCCACTTCACGCCAACCTCGGCGTCCTGGATCAACGCCGTCGAGGGACTGTTCGCCACCCTGACCAAGCGCCGCCTGAAGCGCGGCGTCTTCCGCTCCGTCATCGAGTTGAACCAAGCCATCCAGGACTACCTCAACGCCCACAACGCCGACCCGAAGCCCTTCCGCTGGACCGCACCCGCCGACACCATCATCGGCAAGCACCAGAGCGGGAAACGTCTTCTGGAATCACTCCGCTAGTCGTGCTCAAGGGTCTGATCAGCCACATGATGCCGCAGCCAGGCGTGCGTTTCGCCACGCTCGAGGAGGTGGCGGCAGATTTCTCTCGCTGTGTCCCGAGGAACAGGGATGTGAAGACGGCTGCGAAGGGCAGCCGGGGCGCGCGAGGCGGAGCGGATGAGGCTTGCCGGGTCGACGTTGGCGGCACTTTCACCGACCTGGTGTTCGCCGACACCGAAACGGGGTCGATCGTCATCCACAAGGTCTCGACCAAACCGGAGGACCCGTCGATCGGTGTTGCCGAGGGGGTGGCAACACTGTGTAACCGCGCTGGCCTTCCCCGTTCGGCCGTCGACCACGTGCTGCACGGCACCACTATCGCTGCCAACGCCGCGCTTGAGCATCGCGGCGCCGAATGCGGGCTGATTACAACGCGGGGCTACCGCGACATCGGTATATCGGCCGGCACCAGAGGCCGCAGCACTATTCGATACGCCAGAGGATCCCCTGGCAGGATACCCCATGTGTGAAGCACAGTTACCGGCATATGGTGACCGACCGCCTCGTACCGCCTCAATGCGAAGTTCTGGTGCCGTTCGCTGAGGAGGAAGTGCGCGCGGCGGCGCGTGCTCTAAAGGCGGCCGGGATCACGGCGATCGCAATCGGCTTTCTCTTCTCCTTCCTCAATCCGGCCCACGAACGGCGGGCTTGCGAGATCGTGCTCGAGGAGCATCCGGACGCGTTCGTGACCATCTCCTCCGACGTCGCGCCGCAGTTGCGCGAGTTCGAGCGCTTCACCACCACCGCCATGAACGGCTTCGTCGGTCCCAAGGTTCGGGAGTCTGTCGCCTGCCTGGATCTACGTCTTGCCGACGCTGGGCTGACCGCTGGCCTGCACATCATGGCTTCGAACGGCGGTCTCGTGACGCCAACGAAGCCAGCGGAACAGCCTGTTGTCACCAAGCTGTCCGGCCCTGCCGCCGGCGTGCTCGGCGGCGCCTGGGCGGGTGCGCTGTCCGGGAAGCGCAACCTGATCATCTTCGAGGTCGGTGGCACCTCAGCAGACATCGGAATCGTGACCGACGGCGCGTTGTCCGAGGCGACTGCCCGAGACACATGGATCGCCGGCTTTCCGCTGCTGACGCCAACGATCGACATCCACACGATCGGGGCAGGCGGCGGGTCGATAGCGCAGGTGGACGAAGGCGTCGCCTTCCGCGTCGGCCAGCAATCGGCGGGCGCGCGCCCCGGGCCTGTGGCATGCGGCCGTGGCGGTACCGAGCCGACGGTGACGGATGTGCATGTCGTGCTCGGTCGCCTCGTCCCGGAGCATGTCCTCGCCGGCGCGATGTCGCTCGATGTCGTCGCCTCCGAGCGGGGTATCGATCGCCGCGCCTCGGACCTCAAGTACGACGTGCTGCGCACCGCCTGTCAGATCTCCATCGCGTTCGATCTTGCTCGGATCGTTGAGGACTTCGCGGAGATTGAGGAGGAGATCGCCGCGCGCTTCGCAGCAGACGGCATCGCTGCTGGAGTGACGCGCTTCGTGCAGACTACGGTCATGCCTTTCCGAAAGCGGTTGTGGAGATCGTTAATCTCCGCGTCAGCGGCATCGGCGAGCGGCCGAAGCCGGGTCGCCCCAGCCCCTCAGCGGGCAGCACGGCGGACGCAGCGAGGTTGCGCTCCGCCAAGGTCGTGTTCTCGAGCAAGCGCGCGCCGCAGCGCCCAGACGCGCCTGTATTCGCGCACGAGCGCCGGCCGCTCCGGGTGCCGATCGCTGGCCCGGCCGTTGTCGTGCAGACGGATACGACCACCGCAGTGCCGCCAGGCTGCACGGTCGTCGCCGACTACAGCGGCAGCCTCCTCATCACGCTCTGAGGCGGACATGGACACTCAGGTTCATCCAACGATCGACCCGATTACGGCTTCGGTGGTCCAGGGCGCGTTCGAGAACATCGCTGTCGAAATCGGCGACGAGCTCATGCGCATGGCCTAGTCTTCGATCACCCCCGAGTCGGAGGATTTCGGTGCAGCGCTGATGGACGAATGGGGCCGCGGGCTTGCCGAAAGCGCGCAGTCGACGCCGCTGCAGTAGAGCCCGATCCCAGGCTACGTAACGCACATGCTGCGCACGCTCGCAGCGCGCGGGGACACGGTCCGCCCTGGCGACGTGATCATGCATAATGACTCCTACAGCGGGGCGAGCCATGGCCGGACGTCGCCTTCATTGTGCTGGTGCCCACAAGGGCGAGCTGATCGGCTTCTCGGGCACGACGGCTCACCATCTCGACATTGGCGCGCTCACCCCCGGCTCGTGCGGTATCGTCGATGCGATCGACGCCCATGCTGAGGAGCCGCAGTTCCGGGCCATTGACGTCGATTCGGAGAGTATACGCAACGAAGCCGCGTGGCAGCTGCCGCGCGACAACATTCGCGCCTCTGATCTCGTGGTCGGCGACGTGGAAGCGCAGGCCGCAGCGAGCAGGATCGGGGCGGAGCGCATGACCGCCCTCGTCAAATGGGAGGCGTTCGGCCGCCACCATGCTGCGGACCGTGTCGCCGATTGCATGAGATGCTGCGGCGGCCGAAATGCGCGTGCAGGCATGCACATACAAGACCTTCCTATCGCTGCCTGTTCGCCGGCAGCGGAACGCTTGCCGCAGCTGACGCGCGTGCAAGCTCCATCAGTTTCCGCGCGCAGACCGGCCCGATCCGAACCGGAAATCCTCCATCCGCTGTCCAGCAGCATGGCAGTGGAGAAGACCACCCCAAAGATCGTTGGCCTGATACTCGTCGAGGAGCAGAACAAAGAGGCCGCGTGCTTGCTCGGCGCGTCGAGCCGATGGAGGTCGCTCCGGCATCGAACCGGCTGTTGCGCGCTGAGCGTGCACGTGAGCTTATTTGAGCTGATTTATTCCAGTTTGGATCGTATCCGCTGGCGCTGAGGGAGTTGGCGCACGCGGCTGGGGTGACGGCGGCGGCAATGCGGCCGATGGCGGCCCGGAGGCCATCGAGGCTGCGCTCGGCTGCCTTCCTGACCAGCGCCTCGAGCTTGGCGAAGGCGTTCTCGATCGAGGTGACGTCCCCCTGCAGGACTGAGAGGTCTCGGGGCTGCAGGGCGGCAGGAACAGCAGGCCACGCCGGCGGCTTTGATCAAGGCGCGGGCCCCTCGTGGCTGGACAGGGTGTCCATGACGACGATGTCGCTGGGACGCAGTTCAGGGGCGAGCACCTTCTCGACACAGGCCTCGAAGGTGTGGCGGTTGATCGGGCCGGGCAGGACGAACGGCGCGACCATGCCGCGGATGGTCGGGGCGCCGCCGAATGTGGTGGTCTTGCAGTGGCCGTGACGGAACTCCACGCCCAGCCGCTTGCCCTTCGGGCGCCGACCGTGGGTACGACCCATGTTGGTCTTCGCCCCGGTCTCGTCGATGAACACGTGCCGTTGCGGATTGAGGTCGATCTGCCCGCCGAACCATCCCTGCCGGCGCTTCAGAAGGTCGGCGCGGTCCTGCTCGGTCGCGTGCCCGGACTTTTTTGCGCGTGAGGCCGTGACTGCGGAAGACCCGCTGCAGCGTGCCGGAGCCAAAGGCATGGCCCGCCCGGCCAAGCACCGCGCGCAGCACCTTGGCGGTGATGTCCGGCGTCGCCGCCAAAAGCTCCTTGATCAACGCGCCTTGCGCCTCGATGCGCCCTGAGCGCCGGCCCACTGCCCCGGCGGACATCCGGAATCGCAACCAGTCCTCCGGGGACTCCCAAGCGATCCAATCAGCTGGGATGACGGGCTAGCCACGCGCTGCGGCTGCTTCACGCCCGCGGCCGGCGAACGCCCAGCGGATCGTCTCCGCCACCATATAGGTGGCCCCCTGCACCAGGGGCAGCGCGAGCGGGGGGCTTGCGAAGCCGTGCATCCGCCGCGCCCAGGAGGGCAGCAAAGCGATCGCTGCCCGGTTGCCCATCGCCTGCACCGCCGCAATCAGCGGGTCCTCGCTCGCCGTGCGCAGGAGAAGGTCGCGCACCGCGCGCGTTCGCCCATCAACCCTGAGTTCTGGGCGGAACCGGGCCATCAGCCGCTCTGCTTCGCGGCGGGAACGCGGCACCGGGTCGGCCCCAAGCGCCGCCCCGATGCGCGCCATTTCAGCGAAATAGCGGTCCTGATCCCCGCGCGACATGCGCGGCTCGCCATAGGCACGCCACCCTTCCAGGAAACACCAGCTCTCAGTCACATGCACCCAGGCCAGCAGCCAGGGCTCGTTCGCCGCGTAGGGCGTGCTGTCTGGCAGAACGCCGCGCACCTTCTCATGGATCCGGCGCACGCGCGCGATTGCTGCCTCCGCCTCCTCCCGCCCGCCATAGGTTGTGACCGCGATGAAGCGCGCCGTGCGGCGAAGCCTGCCCTGCATGTCGGCGCGGAAGTTCGAGTGGTCCCACACCCCGGCCAGCACCCGCGGATGCAGCATCTGCAACAGCAGCGAGGCGATGCCGCCCACCATCATCCCCGTCACATCGGCATGCACCCGCCAGGTGACCGAGTTCGGCCCGAACAACCCATCCGGACGGGGGATCACGGGCCCCTCGCCTCGGCTGCGGTCGTTGAAGAACGAGACCACCCGCTCCGCGATCGCGTCCTTCAGAGGGCGGGCAGGGTCGAACGGCAGGGGCAGAGGGATTGCGAATGCCATACTGCGGACATAGGCGTGGCAGCGCAGGCTGGGAGTCCTCGCGCACGGGCTTGACCGCCAAACGACACCTTGCGGCCAGCACGCAAGGGACTTAGCCCCGGCCGCATGGGCAGCCGCAGCCACCCGGCGCAAACCAGCCAGCCCCCGGCCTCCCCTCTCGGCGACTGGCTTGCCGTTCTCGCCGCACTGCTCTGGATCCCGCAGGCTGCGTTGCTCGCTGCCATCGTCGCCCACATCGCAGACGGTGCTGCGGCCGCCGCCGCCCTCCCGCCTGCGCTTGGCGCGCTTGCCTTGGGCGTCTTCCGCGCTTGGCTTGACCTCCTCTCTGCCCGTCGTGTCTTTGCCGCCGCCCGGCACGAGCTCTCCTGCTTGCGCCGCGACGCCCTCTTTGCCCTCGCCGCGCGCTCTCCGCTCGACCCCGCCCGTACCCCCTCAGGTGCCGCCGCGGCAGCGATCGCCGAACAGGCGGAGGCCCTGTTGCCCTACCTCTCACGCTTCCGCCCTGCCAGGCTTCGGGCCGCCGTCGTTCCCCCCGTTATCCTGCTCGCGGTGCTCAGCCAGTCTTGGCTCGCAGCGCTGATCCTTTTGATCGCCGCGCCCCTGATCCCCCTCTTCATGGCGCTGATCGGGCTGCGCGCGAAGGAAGCCTCCGAGGCGCAGATGCTAGAGATCGGGGGGATGAACGCTCTGCTTTTGGACCGTTTGCGCGGGCTTGCGACCATCCGCGCCTTCGACGCCGTCGACGCCACGGCCGGGCGGTTGCGCGCCGCCGCCGAAACGGTGCGTCGGCGCAGCATGGCCGTGCTGCGCATCGCCTTTCTCTCCTCCGCCGTGCTCGAGCTGTTCGCTTCCCTCGGTGTGGCCATGGTCGCGGTCTATGTCGGCTTCCATCTGCTCGGCGTGCTCGGCTTCGGCGCCTGGGAGGAGCGGATGGGGCTCGGGCCTGCCCTGTTCGTGCTGCTGGTCACGCCCGCCTTCTTCGAGCCCTTGCGCGAGCTTGCCGCCGCCTGGCACGACAAGGCGGCAGGTGAGGCGGCCCTCGCCTCGCTCCGTGCCCTCGTCGCCCCGCCCGCGCTCGCCCTGCCAGCGGCGCTTGCCGCGCCGTCGGTTCGCCGCGCACCGGCCCCTCTTGCCGTCTCTGTCCGCCGCCTCGTCTTTCGCTACCCGGGTGCCGCTCACCCGGTGTTCGACGGCCTCGACCTCACGGTCGCGGCCGGTGAGCGGGTTGCCCTCCTCGCCCCCTCCGGCGGTGGCAAGTCCACTCTGCTCGCCCTCCTCGCCGGCCTCGCTTTGCCCGACTCGGGCGAGATCCGCGTAGGCGACGTGCTTCTCGATGGCGCAACCGCGGCCGACATCCGCTCCCGCACCGCCTGGCTCGGCCAGCGCCCCGCCCTGTTCGCCGCAAGCCTGCAGGCGAACATCCTGCTCGGCCGGCGCGACCTGGCAGGCGAGGCTGAAGCCTGGAGGCAGCGTCTTCTGCCTGCCCTCACGCCGTCGCGTGCGATCGGGGAGGACGGGACGGGGCTCTCGGGCGGCGAGGCGCTTCGGGTCGGGCTCGCGCGCGCTCTCGTCTCGCCGTGGGTGGGGCTGATCCTCGCCGATGAACCCACCGCGCATCTCGACCGCGACACCGCCGTCGCGGCGACCGAGGCTCTGCTGGCAGCGGCCGAGGGGCGTACCCTCATTCTCGCCACCCACGACGGTGAGCTCGCTGCGCGCATGGACCGGGTGGTGCGCCTCGCATGAGCCGTTTCGCAGCCTTCGCCCCCATTCTGCGTCTGTTCCTCGCCGAACGGCGCGCTGCCATGGCGGCCGGGGTTGCGCTCGCTTCGGTCGCTGCCGCTGCCGGCGTCGCCCTTCTCGGCCTCTCCGGCTGGTTTATCACCGCGACCGCCCTGGCCGGCCTCGTGCCGGCGACAGCGCTCGCCTTCGACGTGTTTATGCCGGGAGCGGGCATCCGGTTTCTCGCCATCGCCCGCACCTTCGCCCGCTATGGCGAACGCGTTGTCACCCACGATGCCACCTTGGGGCTGATCGCCGGCCTACGCGAACGGCTCTTTCGCGGCTTCGCCGAGGCACAACGCGCGCGGGCGCTCGCCTCCCGCCCGGCCCGGCTTCTGTTCCGCCTCACCGCCGATGTCGATGCGCTGGACACGCTCTACCTTCGCCTGCTGGTGCCGGCGGGGGCGGCGGTGGCGACGGCGCTTGGGCTTGGGGTGGGGCTTTCCTTCCTTTCGCCCGCTTTGGGCTTCGCCACCGCGGCTTTGCTCCTCGGCTCGGGGCTTGGCCTGCCGCTGTGGCTTGTGCATGCGGCCGAACGCGAGGCCCGCCGCCGTGCCGCCGCGCTCGAGGCGCTGCGGGTGCGGACGGCAGAACTCGTTTCCGGCCAGGTCGCCTATGCGATGGCTGGGCGGCTTGCGGCTCAGGTCGACGCCGTGGCTGCAGCCGAAGCCCGGCTCGCTGCCTCCGATCTCGCGCTCAACCAGCTGGAGACGCTTGCCGGGGCGGGGTTCGGCCTGGCTGCGGCGGTGTTGCTCGCTGCCGCCGCCTGGGCTGCTGCGCGGCTTTCCGGGAGTGGAGACATCTCCGCCCCGCAGGCGGCGCTGATCCTTCTCCTTGCTCTGGCGGCACTCGAGCCCTTCGCTGCCCTTCGCCGCGGCGCTGTGGAGTTCGGCCGCAGCGCGCGCTCTGCCGCCCGGCTGTCGCCCGCCCTCGACACTCAGCCGCCCGCCGCGCGCCCCCTCCCGCCGCCGGGGCGAGCGGTGTGCATCGAGGGGCTGCGCTACACGCCGCCTGGCCACACCACGCCGCTGTTCGACGGGCTTACCCTGACCATCGCCGAAGGCGAGCATCTCGCGCTGATCGGGCCTTCGGGCGCGGGCAAATCCACCCTCTTCGCCCTCATCCTTGGCGAGATCGCTCCCGATGCCGGCACCATCGCCGCCCTGCCTGCTGCTGTGCTGGGCCAGCGCGTCGAACTCTTTCGCGACAGCGTGCGCGGCAACCTCACGCTTGGCCGCGCCGACGTCGAGGACGGCGTGCTCTGGCGGGCACTCGTCGCCGCCGGGCTCGACGACGTCGTGCGCGCCTTACCCGGCGGGCTCGATGCGCAGCTCGGCGAAGGGGGCGAGGGTCTGTCCGAGGGGCAGAAGCGCCGGCTCGCGCTGGCGCGCCTTCTCGTGCGCGCAAGCCCGCTCTGGCTCCTCGATGAGGCGACGGAAGCCCTAGATGCGGAGACCGCAACCCTGGTTCTGATCCAGATCAAAACGCTTGGGCGAAACCACACTATCTTCGCAACTGCGCATTTGAGGCGGGAGGCGGAGCTGGCCGATCGGCTGATCCGCCTCGATGCCGGGCGGATCGTTGCCGATGTGCGGCGAGGCGAACGGGGCTTCGCCGACCTCCTCGCGACGTTGCGCCCTGGCTGAGCCTGCGTGCGCCGCACGCCGCGATCCCGCGACGCGCGAACTTCGCTTCGGGGAGCCGGTTTCGCCGGTTGCTGGCATGGAGCTCGACGTCGTTACGCTGTCGCGCCTGCAGTTCGCGCTGACCGCGATGTTCCATTTCCTGTTCGTCCCGCTCACCTTGGGCCTCTCCATCCTCCTCGCGATCATGGAGACGGTCTACGTGATGACCGATCGCCCCATCTGGAAGGAAATGACCAAGTTCTGGGGCACGCTGTTCGGCATTAACTTCGTGCTCGGGGTGGCGACAGGCATCACGATGGAGTTTCAGTTCGGCATGAACTGGAGCTACTATAGCCACTACGTCGGCGACATCTTCGGCGCCCCACTCGCCATCGAAGGGCTGATGGCCTTCTTCCTCGAGGCCACCTTCGTCGGCCTGTTCTTCTTCGGCTGGGACCGCCTGTCCAAGGTCGGCCACCTGATGGCGACCTACGCGGTCGCGCTTGGCTCCAACCTCTCCGCGCTGTGGATCCTGGTCGCCAACGGTTGGATGAACAACCCGGTCGGCGCAGTGTTCAACCCGGTGACGATGCGGATGGAGATCGAATCCTTCTTCGATGTGCTGTTCAACCCGGTGGCCCAGGCGAAGTTCGTGCATACCACCTCCGCCGGCTATGTCACGGCAGCGTTGTTCGTGCTCGGCGTCTCCGCCTGGTACCTGCTGAAGGGGCGGCACATCGCGCTCGCCAAGCGCTCGATGGCGGTCGCCGCCTCGTTCGGGCTTCTCTCCTCGCTCTCCGTCGTCGTGCTGGGGGACGAGAGCGGCTACCTCGCCAACGAGCATCAGAACATGAAACTCGCCGCCATCGAGGGCATGTGGGAGACCGAGCCCGCGCCGGCGGCATTCACGGTCGTCGGCATCCCCGATGCGGAGGCGCGCGAGACGCACTATGCGATCCAGATCCCCGCCGTGTTGGGGCTGATCGCGACTCGGTCTCTGAACACCGAGATCCCGGGCATCATCGATCTCGTGCGTTCGGGCGAGGAGCATATTCGCCAGGGCATCGTCGCCTACGACGCGCTGCAGCAGATCCGTGCTGCGCGCGGGCTGGAGAACGTTTCCCAAGCGGTTCGTGACGCGTTCGAGCAGAACGGCCGCTGGCTAGGCTACGCTTTCCTGCTCAAGCGCTATGTCGACGACCCGCGATTGGCCACCGCCGAACACATCCAGCGCGCGGCGTGGGACCTCGTGCCGCCCGTGGGTTGGCTGTTCTGGATGTTCCGGCTGATGGTGGGCTTGGGCTTCTTCTTCATCCTGCTGTTCGCGGCCTTCTTCTGGCTTGCCAGCCGCCAGAGGCTCGATCGCCATCGCTGGCTCTTGTGGGCGGCCGTGTGGTCGATCCCCTTGCCGTGGATCGCCGCCGAAGCCGGCTGGTTCGTCGCTGAAGTCGGCCGCCAGCCCTGGATCATCGAGGGTGTGCTGCCGACCGCGGTCGCTGTCTCCACCTTGGGCATCTGGGAGGTGGCGCTCACGCTCGCCGGCTTCGTCGCCTTCTACACTGTGCTCGCGCTGGTCGAGGTTGGGCTGATGGTGCGCGCCATCCGCAAAGGGCCGCCCGCTTCCGCCGATGTGGTCGGACCAAGCCCCATTCCATCCGCCAAGCCTGCAGGGCTGCGCGGTGCCGTCGCAGCGGAGTGACGTGCCATGACGCTTCATACGCTGATCGACTACGAGACCCTTCGCCTCATCTGGTGGGTGCTGGTGGGCGTGCTCTTGATCGGCTTCGCCGCAACGGACGGGTTCGACATGGGGGTCGGCATGCTGCTGCCCTTCGTCGGCCGGACGGATGTCGAACGGCGGGTCGCGATCAACACCGTGGGCCCGGTGTGGGAAGGTAACCAGGTGTGGTTCATCCTCGGCGGGGGCGCGATCTTCGCCGCTTGGCCTCCGCTCTACGCCGTCTCCTTCTCCGGCTTCTATCTTGCGATGTTCGTCGTGCTCGCAGCCCTCATCCTCCGCCCCGTCGCGTTCAAGTACCGCAGCAAGCGCGACGAGCCCGCCTGGCGCGAGCGGTGGGACTGGGCGCTCTTCATCGGCGGCTTCGTGCCGGCGCTGATCTTCGGGGTTGCGGTCGGCAATGTGCTGCAGGGGGTGCCGTTCCGCCTCGATGACGATCTGCGCTCATTCTACGAGGGCTCGTTCTTCGGCCTGCTCAATCCTTTCGCGTTGATGTGTGGCTTGCTTTCGGTCGCCATGCTGGCGATGCACGGCGGTGCCTGGCTTGCGCTGAAGGCGGACGGCGTGGTGGCCGACCGCGGGCGCCGCATTGGCGCGCAGGCGGCGCTTGTCACCTTCGCGCTGTATGCTCTCGGTGGCGTGCTGCTGTGGGCCTTCGTCGACGGCTATCGCATCGTCTCGGAGGTGGTGACGGACGGGCCCTCCAACCCGCTGCTGAAGGAGGTGGAGGTCGCTGCCGGGGCCTGGTTCGACACCTACGCCGCTCGGCCGTGGCTTCTTTTGGCTCCGGCGATGGGGCTAATCTGCGCCCTGCTCGCTTGGGCAGGCTTGCGCCTCCGGCTCGAGGGGCTATCCATCATCGTCTCTGGCCTCTCCATCTTCGGCGTCATCTCGAGCGTGGGGATCGCGATGTTCCCCTTCCTGTTGCCCTCCTCGCTCGACCCGCGCTCAAGCCTCACCGTGTGGGACAGTTCGTCCTCGCACCAGACTCTGTTCATCATGCTGGTGGTGACGGTGATCTTCCTGCCCATCGTGCTCGCCTACACCGCCTGGGTGTACCGCGTGCTGTGGGGCAAGGTGACGGAAGAGGAGGTTCGCCGCGAGGCGGGGCACTACTACTGAGCAGACGGGGAGACCGACCGATGTGGTATTTCGCCTGGATTCTCGGCATGCCGCTGGCGGCTGCCTTCGCTGTGCTGAACGCGATGTGGTTCGAAATTATGGAGGACGATCGCGCGCGCGAGGCGGCGACACGCCACTGACCGCGCGGGCACAGCGCGGCACCGCCACGGCGCGGCGCCGCCGCAGTCCCCCGCCACCGGCGGCGTGCCGCCACGCCGGCAGGACTGCCATCGCAGCGTGGTGCGGTTCGAAGCGTACGGCGCGCGCGCCTGATCGCGCCCCCTGAGCCGACCGATCCTGCCGGACGTCAGAGGCGGATGTCGGCTGCCCGGATCACCTCGCGCCAGCGCGCGCTTTCGGCAGCGATGAACTGGGCGAGCGCCTCGCCTGTGAGATCGACGAAGTCGCTGCCCAAGAGACGGAACCTCTCGCGCTGCGCGCCCGACCGCATGAACGCGCTCGCCGCCTCGGCCTGGGCGGCGACGACGTCCTGCGCCGTGCCGACCGGTGCGAACAGGGCAGACCAGGTGCCGGCCTCGATCCCCGGCGCACCTGCTTCGATCATCGTCGGAACCTGGGGCAAGGTCAGCATCCGCTGCCGCCCGGTGGTGGCGATGGCGCGCAGCTTCCCCTCCCGAACCAGCGCCAGGGAGGATGTTGCACTGTCGAACAGGAGGTCGCAGTGCCCGGCCACCGCATCATGCAGCGCTGGGGCGCTGCCGCGATGGGGAATGCCCGTCATCGGCACACCGAAGGCGCGGACGAACATCTCGCCCACGAGGTGGGACGGCGAGCCGACCCCGATGTTGCACAGGTTGAGACCACCCTGGCGGGCGCGCGCGGCCTGCAGCGCCTCCGACACGCTGCGAAGCGGGGAGTTCGCCGGCACGACGAGCAGAAGCGGTGTGACCGCTGGGAGATAGATCGGAACGAAGCCGCGCAGAGGGTCGTAGGGAACCGCCTGCAGGTGCGGCAGGATGGTGATCGGCCCGCTGAAGTTGACGATCAGCGTGTACCCATCTGGCGCTGCCCGTGCGGCCGCCTCGGTGCCGATCACGCCGCCACCGCCAGCGCGGTTTTCCACCACGAAGGGTTGCCCGAACACGCCCTGGAACTCCTGGGCGAACAGGCGCGCGAGCGTGTCGGTCCCGCCGCCGGGCGGGGCGGGAACGATGATGCGCACCGGCCGTGCCGGCCATCGGCCTAGCGCCACGGCGCGGGCGGAGAGCAGCGGCCAGAAAGACGCGGCGGCAAGCAGAGACCGACGGCGGAGCATCATGGCCACCTCCTCAATATCCAACGACGGCCGCCTCGGCCGCCTCCGCGCTCGGCAACGTGGCGAGGGCGGCCAGCGGAAGCGGCACGACGGGTGAGCGGATGCGCCAAGGGGCCAGGGTGGAGGGAGGGACGCGGCGAGCATCCGCGAGCGTCTCGATCACCGGCAGAAGGCACATCCGCCCTTGGCAGGGGCCCATCCCGGCGCGGGTCATCGCCTTGACCCGATCAGCCGAGTGCGCGCCGGCCGCAATCGCCTCGCGCACGGCACCGGCCGTCACCCCTTCGCAGCGGCAGAGCGTCGTCCCCTCCTCGGGGAGGCGGAAGCGGCGATCGGGCAGGAACAGGGCGTCGAGAAAGGCGCGCCCCGACCGTGCCCGCGCCAGCCGCCGCCGCCAGGGCTGTGCAGCGCGATCGCGCTCGCCGTCCGCGATTGCCCCCATGGCGGCGAGCACGCCCAAGGCGGCGAGCCGTCCCCTCGCTTCGGCCGCCTCCGCCCCCTCAATGCCGCCGGCGTCTCCGGCAATCGCGATGCCGGGCACGGTGGTTCTGCCCCAGTCGTCGGTGCGCGGCTCGAAAGCGGCGCGTGCGGGGTTCCACACGACAGCGCAGCCCGCCGCCAAGGCGAGCTGCAGGTTTGGCACAACGCCCTGATGCAGGAGCACGAGGTCGGCGCGCGCGTCGCCCCTGCCCCAAGCGACGGTGAGCTCGCCCCCCTCGCGCGCGATCGCGATCCCCTCGGTCGCTGCAACGCGAACGACCCGCCTTCGCACGGTGGCGACCAGCGCGAGCCCGGCCCGGGCGTAGCGGCTCGTGGCGAAGCCGGCGAGGTGACGGAGCGCGAGGCGGCGATTGGCCCGCGGTGTCGTGTCGAGGAACAGGGTCGGGGCGCGCCCGCCGGCGAGACACTGGGCGGCGAACTGCCAGATCAGCGGCCCGCTGCCGACGAGAATGGTGCGCCCGCCCGGCAGCAAGCCCTGGGCCTTGAGCAGGGTCTGCGCCGCACCGACGGTCATCACCCCGGGCAGGGTCCAACCGGGGACGGGCATCGGCCGTTCGATCGACCCCGTCGCCAGGATGACATGGCGCGCCGCGATCAGCCGGGCCGTTTCCCCCTGCGCCAGGCCGAGATGGAGGTCCGGCGCAAGGTGCCAGACCGAGGTCGAGGGCGCGAAGTCGACCGCGGCCGCCTCGACTTCGGCGCGCAGCGCAAAGCCGTCGCGAACCCAAGGCGAGGGAGAGCTGAGATCGAGGCCGCGCCAGATCTGTCCGCCGAGCCCCGAGGCCTCATCGACCAGCAGAGTGATCAGTCCGCGCCGGCTCCCCTCGGCCGCTGCCGCCATGCCGGCAGGGCCGGCGCCGACGACGACGAGATCGTACGCATCACGCAGGGTTGGCAGCGAACCGACACGCCTCATCGGCCAGTGATCACCGCCCCGGCGTCCATGGCGGCAAGGTTCACCCGCATCCCCGCGCGCAAGGTGGTGAGACACGCCCGCCGCCCCGGCAGACCGTCAATCTCGACCAGGCATTCGAAGCAGGCACCAATCAAACAGAAGGGGCCGCGCGCCTCGCCCGTCGCCGCATGGTGGCGGAAGGCCCGCACGCCGAGGGCGAGCAGGGCGGAGGCGACCGTGTCGCCCTCGACTCCCTCGACGTCGCGTCCGTCGAGCACGAAGCGGAGCGGCTGAGCGACGCGCTCAGGCTGCCGCGCGAACATCGAACCGCGCCGCGCTGAATGATGTAACCTCCGCCCCGAGCTGGCCGGCCGCGATCATCGCCGCAAGGCGCGTGGCGTGGATGGCGGCGAGAGTCACTCCGCTGTGGCAGGAGAGGACGAACGCACCAGGATGACGGGCGGACTGGTCGTAGAGCGGAAGCCCATCCGGGGTCAGAACGCGCAGACCTGCCCAGCTTCGCACCACCGGCACGCGGGCGAGAGCCGGGAAGACGCGGATCGCGCGCCGCGCCTGGGCGGCCAGAATGTCGGGGCGCACGCTGTCATTCTCAGGCCGGTCCTCCTTCGATTCCCCGATCAGCACGCTGCCCTCCTCCGTCTGGCGAAGCGAGACCGTCGGCAGAGGAAGCAGACGCGGCAGGCGGGCGGTGACCATGACGTGGCCGCGCTGCGGCGCAAGCGGCGCGATCAGCCCGAGCTGTGGGGCGAGGCGGCGGTTGCCGAGCCCCGCCGCCAGCACGACCTTGCCGGCCGCGATGGTGGATTCTCCGCCGCGCAGGCGGAAGCCGCCGCCGGAGAGGGGCTCGACCTGGTCGACCCGCCAGGACGGGAGGAGGGTGGCGCCGCGGCGCTGCACCGCGACGGTGAGCGCGCGCACGAGGCGCAGCACATGGACCTCCCCGTCCAGCGGGCAGTAGATCCCGCCCACCACGTCCGGACCGACATCTGGCAGAGTGCGCGCCAGCACGGCGCGCTCCTGCACCTCCCAGGTCATGGCCGGGGACGGCATCTGCTGGCACAGGGCGGCAAGGCCCGCGCTGCGGCGTTGGAACGCGGCTTCGCTGAGGAACAGGGTGTATCCCCCCTCCTGGCGCAGGCCAACGTCGATGCCGCTCTCCTCCCGCACCTCGGCAGCGAAAGAGGGCCACGCGCGCGCCGAGGCGATGGTCCACTGGCCATAGCCCGCACCGTGCAACGCCTTGCTCTGCACCCACACGAGGCCGAAATTGGCGAGACTGGCCGGGCGCGCCTCACCCTCGCCGTCAAGCACCGCCACGCGCAGCCCGCGACCGGCCAAACCGAAGGCGGTGGCGAGGCCGACGACCCCCGCCCCCACCACGACGACGTCGAACTCGGCGCCCTGCTCCACCCTGTGAGCTTCGCGGAGGAGGCGAACCCCCGTCAAGCGACAGGCCGCTTATCTCACTTGCCTGGCGGAAGGCCGGTTGGCTTGCGGTCCTCGGCCCACCCTCGACCCTCATCCAGGACCTGTGGCGCAACGTTGCAGGGCGTGGTCGCGGATGGTGCGGAAGCCATGGAGTGACGCCTCGCGTCAGCGAGGGCCGGTCACGATGCTTCAGCCTAGTCGGCAACCAGACGGGTCCGATCGAGCTCAACCTGAGGCACGGCGTAGGCGCGCAGGTCGCGATACAGCCGGGGAAGATCCGCCGCGAACAGGCCTTTGGTCACGCCGGCGGCCAGTCGCGGCGCGGCGATGCTCATCGCGTTGATCGAGGAGCCGGCCGGTCCGAAGCTCATGGTCGTGCCGATGCCGAACAGGTGGGGGAGAGGAAGGGAGACTGGCCGAGGCGATCGTTGCATTCCTCGGGCGGCGGGGTGTAGCGATCGCGCCAAAGCGCGATGTTGGCAGCGCAGTGCTTGAGGGCGGGGACGAGGTGCGGATCCTGTCGCGTTCCGGTTCCAACGATGGCGAAGTCCGCGCGGAACGGCCCCCGTGGCGTGTCGATGACGAGGCGATCGCCATCTGTGTGCGCGTCGAGCCAGGGCCTGCCGACGTGCAGGGCGAAGTTCGGAAAGGCCATCACGCGCGCGTAGGTGTCGGGTGGGAAGCCCTCGCGCAAGCCAAGGATGTCGCTCATGAACCGCCATCGCCACTCGTCTGGCATTTCGTGCATGTGGCGGAGGAACCCTGCGAAGGTCAGCCAGCGATAGGGTTGGATCACCATCGGCTCTGCGCGGCGGCAGCAGAGGTGCACTTCGCGCGCTCCGGCGCCCTGGCGGGAGGCGGGTTGCTGCCGGTGACGGGGCTTCGCGAGGCGCTGGCACAGGCCCGCACGCAGACGCTTCTCGTCCTGCAGGAGGCGGGGCCGAACAGCCTCGATTTGCACGCGCCGGGCGCGAACCGGCCACGCAGGCGATCGTGATGGCGATCTACGATCGGCTGGTCGGTTTCGGCGACCGGCCGATGCCCGAGGGGCACACGCATTACGACCACGACCGGCTGGTGCCGGAACTCGCTGAGTCCTTTGAGGTCGCCCCCGACGGCAAGAGCGTGCTCTTCACCCTGCGTGAGGGCGCGACGTTCCACTCCGGCAACCCACTGACGGCGGAAGACGTCAAATGGTCGCTCGACCGCGCGATCGCGCTTCCCGGTTTTCCGCGGAACCAGATGGCGGCCGGGAGCCTGATCGAGCCGAGCCAGATCGAGGTGGTGGATGCACGGCGCGTCCGCGTGCACTGGGTCCGGCCGGACAAGCTCCTGCTGCCCAATCTCGCGGTTGCCATTCCCTGCATCTACGACTCGAAATTGCTGCGTGAGCGCGCGACGGTGGCTGACCCTTGGGCAGTGGAGTTCGCGCGTGCCGATGCCGCAGGGGGCGGCGCGTTCAAGCTGGTCGCCTGGCGGCCGGGCCAGGAGACCATCCTGGAGCGTTTCGCGAACTGGAAATCGGGCACACCGACCAACGTGCAGCGGATTATCATCCGCGAGGTGCCGTCAGCGGGGACCCGTCGGGCGCTGATCGAGCGCGGCGACGCCGACGTGCTGCTTGACCTGCCGCCGAAGGACTTCGCGGAACTGGCCGAGTCCCCGGCGTGTCACGGTGCTGCCCATGCCGATGGCGCACACGTGGCGCTTCCTCGGCATGAACACCACCATGGCGCCGTTCTCCGACCGTCGGGTGCGGCAGGCCGTCGCCTGGGCTGTGCCGTACGACGAGATCTTCCGCGCCGCCCTGTTCGGCCGCGGCCGCCCGCTCTGGGGTAGACCCGAGGAGCCGGCCGAGCTCTCCTGGCCCACGCCAAGCCCCTACCGCACCGACCTCGATCGCGCCCGCCGCCTCCTCGCCGAAGCGGGACTTGGCAACGGCTTCGAAACGACCTTCCACCTCGACCTGGCGCAGGCGACCCTGCATGAGCCGATCGGCGTTCTGCTGCAAGAGGGTCTCGGCAAGGTCGGCATCCGCGTCCGGCTCGGGAAGGTGCCTGCCGGACAGTTGCGCGGCCAGCTCGCGCAGAAGCGGCTTCCGTTCTTCGTCGAGGACTTCGGCGCCTGGTTCTCCGCCCCGGACTACTTCTTCTTCGCCTATCATGCGAGCAACGGAGTGTGGAACAGCGCAAGCTACGTGGATGCCGAAATGACGGCGCGGATCGACCAGGCTCGGCTCGAGCGCGACAGCGCGACCTATGCCACCCTCATCCGCCGCATGTTCCGCAAGGCCTTCGAGGACGTGCCCTTCATCCCGCTCGTGCAGCCGTTCCAGGACGTAGCCCTGCGCAACGACGTCTCCGGTCATCGCTACCTGTTCCACCGCCAGCTCGAGTACCGCAGCTTCCGTAAGGGATGAGCGGCTGCACGAACCAAGCCGTCGGTCAGCGCCGAGCAGACATCGATGCGCGCGCCTCTGCTGTTCGTCGTCGTCAAGCGCGTCCTGTCCGCCCTTCCTGTGCTCGCCGGCGTCATTGTCGTCACCTTCGCGCTGACCCGGCTTCTGCCGGGCGATCCAGCGGCTTATTTCGCCGGCCCCGCCGACTCGCAGCAGGCGCACGCAGCGCCTGCTTCGCACGTCCCCTCGACCAGGGATCACGGCCTCGGACCTCGCGCCTATTCGGGGCGCGATCCCCGACCTTCGGCGCGATGACCTGCCCGCCTGCCGCTTCCTTGCGCGCTGCGACCGCGCCGGCGCGCAGTGCGCCGCCGGGCCGATCCCCGTGCACATGTCGGATGATCGCCGCGTCGCCTGCGTTGCTCCGACATGAGCACGCTCCTCGAGGTTGTGGCGCTTTCGAAGCGGTTTCCGCTGGCCCACGGTCGTTCTCTGCACGCTCTGGACACTAGCTCATTCCGGCTCGGACGAGGCGAATCCCTCGGCATCGTGGGCAAGAGTGGTTGCGGCAAATCCACCCTCGCCCGCATCATCGCGCGACTGATCGATGCGACGGACGGAGCCGTGCTGTTCGAGGGCGATGACATCGCCCGCATTCCTGCCGCGCGGTTCGCCCGCGACCCGCGCCGCAGCGCGATCCAGCTCGTCTTCCAGGACGCGGGCGAGAGCTTCAACCCGCGC
>CALBEG010000088.1 GCA_937927455.1 uncultured Elioraea sp.
CAGACCTCGGCGCCATGGACGAAGACCAGCTCGCTCGCTTCCGCCGCGCGCAGATCGGCATTGTCTTCCAGGCCTTCCACCTGATCCCGACCATGACGGCGGAGGAGAATGTCGCCGTGCCGCTCGAGTTCGCCGGCCGCCGCGACGCCTTCGCCCGCGCGCGCGAGGCCCTGGCTGCCGTGGGGCTTGCGCACCGGCTCGGTCACTACCCCGCCCAGCTCTCCGGGGGGGAACAGCAGCGCGTGGCGCTCGCCCGCGCCCTTGTCGCCGAACCCGCGCTTCTCCTCGCCGACGAGCCCACCGGCAACCTCGACCTCGCCACCGGGGCGTCAGTGATGGACCTGATGTTCGATCTGCGCGCCCGGCTCGGCACCACGCTCGTCCTCATCACCCATGACCCGGCCCTTGCGGAACGCTGCGGGCGGGTGGTCGCGCTCGCCGACGGGCGCGTGGTGTCCGACCGCAGGGTTGGCTGAGGGCGATGGAAGGCACCCTTCTCGCCGCGCCGCCACGGCCTCTCGATCGCCTCAGCGACACTCCGCTTTTTGCCACTGCCTGGCGCTTTGCCCGGCGCGAATTGCGCAGCGGAACGCGGGGCCTGCGCATCGTCATCGCTTGCCTCGCTTTGGGGGTCGCTGCCATCGCCGGGGTCGGGTCGCTCGCCTCCGCCGTGCTCGAGGGCATGCGCACGGACGGGCGGCGCATCCTCGGTGGCGATGTCGAGGTCTCGGTCGGCTACCGCCCGATCCCGCCCGAGGCGAAGGACTGGATCGCCGCCCGCGGCGGGCAGGTGGCGGAGGTGGTCGAGATGCGCTCGATGCTGATCGCCGAGAAGGGCGCGCGCGAGCGCATGCTGGTGGAGCTCAAGGCGGTCAGCCCCAGTTGGCCGCTCTACGGCGAGGCACGGGTGGCCGGCCAGACCAGCGTCTTCGCTGCCCTGAGCCCGCGCGAGGGTCTGCCCGGGCTTGCCGCCGAACCGCTTGTGCTCGCGCGGCTCGACCTTCGCCCTGGCGACACGGTGCGGCTTGGCGAGGGCCTGTTTCGCGTGGTGGGCGCGGTCGAGAAAGAGCCGGACCGGGTCGCCTCGCCTGCGGTGCTGGGCCCGCGCGCTCTCATCGCGCTCGAGTCGCTCCCCGCCACGGGCCTGATCCAGCCTGGTAGCCTGGTGCGCTACGAGTACCGCATCCGCCTGCCCGAAGGCGCTGATCCGCTGGCCTTCGCGCGCGACCTGCGGGCAGCCTTCCCCGATGGCGGGTGGCGCATCCGCACCTTCGCCGAGGCCGCCCCGGGGGTGATCCGGTTCGTCGAACAGACCGCGTTGTTCCTCACTCTGACGGGTCTTACTGCCCTTCTGGTCGGCGGCATCGGGGTGGCGACGGGGGTGCGCACCTGGCTCGAGGCGCGGCGTCGCACCATCGCCACGTTAAAGTGCCTGGGCGCACCGGCACGGGTGATCGTTGCCACCTACGCTCTGCAGCTCGGCGTCATCGGGGCGCTGGCGATTGCGATCGGGCTCGCGGTGGGCGCAGCTGTGCCGGCGGTGGCGGCGCTGACGCTGGCTGATGTGCTGCCAGTGCCGCCGGCTCTGGGGCTCTATCCCGTCCCGCTTGCGCTCGCCGCGGTGTTCGGCGTGCTCGCCGCCGCCACCTTCGCGCTTTGGCCTCTGGCTCGGGCGCGGGAGATCCCTGGTGTCGCGCTCTTCCGCGACGAGGTGGCGCGGGCCTCGGCCCGCCCGCGCTGGCCCATCATCCTGGCCAACCTCGCGCTTGCCCTTGCGCTCGCCGGGCTTGCCGTCGCGGTGGCGCAGGATCGGCGTTTCGCGGCTGCCTTCTGCGCGGCCGCCGCCGGTACGCTTCTTCTCTTCCGCCTTGGCGGGTCGCTTCTCTCCGCGCTTGCGGCTCGCGCGCCGCGCCATCTGCCACCTGCCCTTCGCCTCGGCCTCGCCAACCTGCACAGGCCTGGCAACACCACCGCGCTGATGCTCGTCTCGCTCGGCATCGGCCTCTCCACCCTCGCGTCGGTGGCGTTGATCCAGGGCAACATCCAGTCCCAGGTGACGGAGAGCCTGCCCGACCGGGCTCCGGCCTTCTTCTTCATTGACATCCAGTCGGGCGAGGCGGAGCGGTTCGACCGCATCGCCTCTTCCGTCCCTGGCGTGGGGTCCATCGAGCGCGTGCCGTCGCTGCGCGCGCGCATCGTCTCCGTCAATGGCGTGCCGGCAGAGGAAGTGCGCGCGACCGAGGACACCGCCTGGGCGCTGCGCGGCGACCGCGGCCTCACGTACGCCGCCCGCCCGCCCGAAGGCACGCGCATCGTCTCCGGGGCCTGGTGGCCGGCGAGCTATCGCGGCGACCCGCTCGTCTCGTTCGACGCGCGCCTCGCCGCCGGCTGGGGTATCGGGGTCGGCGACGTGCTTACCGTCAACGTGCTCGGGCGCGACATCGACCTGCGCATCGCCAATCTGCGGGTGATCGACTGGCGCTCGATGGGGCTGAACTTCACCCTGATCGCCTCGCCTGGGCTCCTCGAGGCGGCACCCCATACGCACATCGCGACCGTCCATGCCGCCCCCGAGGCCGAAGCGCCGCTCCTGCGCGCGGTGACGGATGCGATGCCGAACGTCTCCGCCATCCGTGTGCGCGACGCGCTGGAGGCGGTGAATGGACTGCTCGGGCGAATCGGTACCGCGCTGTCCGCCACCGGCTCGATCACGCTTCTCTCCGGCGCGCTTGTGCTGGCAGGGGCGGTGGTGGCCGGGCGGCGGCGGCGGGTGCGGGATGCTGTGATCCTGAAGACGTTGGGGGCCACGCGGCGGCAGATCCTCTCCGCCTTCCTCGTCGAGTTCGGGTTGATCGGCGCCTCCGCCGGGTTGCTCGCGGCCGGGGTGGCTTCTGCCGCGTCCTGGGCGGTCGCGACCTTCGTGTTGCGGGCTGACTGGGTGTTCCTGCCCGGCACGCTGGGTGCCACCGTCGTCGCCTGTGCTGGGCTTGCAATCGCCTTCGGCTGGGTTGGCACCGCCACGGCGTTGCGTGCCAAACCCGCCCCCTATCTTCGCAACGAGTGAGGCAGGCTCAGGAACCCGATTGATTCGGACGCCGCCTGTCCCATATTCGAAGCGTCTTTCCTTGGGAGGTGAAAGAGACCATGGCCTGGAACCCCGATCCTCGCGCCATTGCGGCGACCCAGACGGTCCCCACCGCCGGCGTGGACGCCGCGCGGCTGGATGCTGGCCTGCGCAAGTACATGCTGGGCGTCTACAACTGGATGGCGTCTGGCCTGCTGCTCACGGGCATCGTCGCTTTGCTGGTGGCGACCACACCCGCCATCTTCGAGCTCTTCTATCAGCGTGTGGTGACACCCAGAGGCGTCGTCGCCGGGCCGACGATCCTCGGCTGGGTGGCGATGCTCTCTCCGCTCGCCTTCATCCTCGTGCTGTCGTTCGGTGTGAACCGGCTGTCAGCGACCGCCGCCCAGGCGCTCTATTGGGCCTTCGCTGCCGTGATGGGGCTGAGCCTTTCGACCATCTTCGTCGTCTACACCACCGAGTCGATCGCGCGCGTGTTCTTCATCACCGCAGGCATGTTCGCGGCGATGAGCATTTGGGGCTACACCACCAACCGCGACCTGACCAAGATGGGCTCCTTCCTGATCATGGGCCTCTTCGGCATCATTATCGCGGCCCTGGTCAACATCTTCCTCGCCTCGTCCGCGCTCGCCTTTGCGATCAGCGTGATTGGCGTGATCGTCTTCGTCGGGCTCACCGCCTGGGACACGCAGCGCATCAAGTCCGACTACATCGCCTACGCCTACGCTGAGGGCACGGAGGCGGCGGCGAAGCGGACCGTGTTCGACGCGCTCGCGCTCTACCTGAACTTCATCAACCTTTTCCAGCTCCTGCTCTCGCTGTTGGGCAATCGCCAAAGCGAGTGAGGCGAACAGGGTTCGGTCTCGTTCATCGGGCGGCCCGAGGGCGACCTCGGGCCGCTTCGCTGTTCGCTGTTCACGCCTCCACGATTTCCTGGATCTCGCCGCCCGGCGTGACGCACGCCGCGACCAGCCGCCCGCCGAGGCCGGAGCCAGCGTCCAGCGTGACTCCGTAGCCGTGTTCGACCGGCCCGTCGGCGCGGCGGGAGAACCCGCGGACGAGGCGCGCGAAACCGCCCCAGGGACGGCAGGCGCCATCCTCCGCCACAATCCCTTCTGCGGCGCGCTCGAAGCCAGCGTCGTGCCACCAGAACGCGTCGCCCTGCGCCTCGAAGGGTCGGGTGGGGTCGAGCCCGGCGGCAACGAACAGGGTGCCGGGCACTTCGCCGGCGAGATCGCGCGGCACCGTGTAGGCGGCGCGCTTCAGCGAGGTGAGCAGATTCTCGTGGCCCGGCCGGGCACGGATCGATGCCATCAGAGCGGTGGTCCAGCGCGCCCGTTCGACCGGACCCTGCGCTGCCACCCGAAGCGCCTCGGCCACCGTGGTGCCGTAGGCGGCAAGCGTCGGCGCGATGCCATGATCGGCCATCCAGCGCACGGCCTCCACGGCGGTGGCCGGCCCTGGCGCGAAATGCAGGCGCAGGAGCTGGTGCAGCATCTCCTCCTGTGCCCCGCGCAGCACCACGATGTCCTGTGGTTCGAAGCCCGGCCTGGCGAGAACGGCGCGGCGGAAGAGCAGGAGTTCGTCGACTGCCCCCGCAACGTCTGGGCCCACGCCGAGCAGGTTGCCAAGATAGACGAGGCGGTCGCCGAGCCAGACGCGGCGTTCAAGCGCGGCGTGCAGAGCGGAGAGCCGAGCCCGCTCGCCGCGCACGGCGGCCACCGCCCACACCCGGCGTGCGCCTGAGAGGCGGGCGAAACGATCCGAGTCGGTGGCGGACGCGGTCATGCGGCGCGAAGGATGGCGCGCCGCCACTCAGGAATCGAGGGTCCGGTCTCGTGGCAGCAGCGGGCAAACCGGCATCGGTGCCCCCGCTCTAGCGGCACGCCCGATCCGGCAGGGCCCGCCTCAGCCACCCGCTCCGCCTGCAGCTCGCCGATCAGGTCGCCTTCAGATAGGAGGCAAGTTTCGCCGCCGCCGTCGCCTTGTCCACCCGCTCGATTGCGGCGAGCTCCGCTGCCAAGCGATCGAGAGCCTGTTCGTAGATCTGCCGCTCCGAGAACGACTGATCGGGCTGGCCGGCGTTCCGGTGCAGGTCGCGCACCACCTCGGCGATCGCGATCGGGTCGCCGGAGTTGATTTTCGCCTCATATTCCTGAGCACGGCGGCTCCACATCGTGCGCTTGATGCGCGCCCGCCCCTTCAGCGTGGCGAGCGCCTCCTCGATTGCTTTGCGCGACGAGAGCTTGCGCAGCCCGGCCGACTTCGCCTTCGCCACCGGCACGCGCAGCACCATCCGGTTGTCCTCGAACTCGACAACGATGAGCGTCAGCCGATGGCCGGCGATCTCCTCGGTGACGATACCGGTCACCCGGCCCACACCATGGGTCGGATAGACCACATGGTCGCCGACGGCGAAGTCCACGGCCTGGCTCTGTGCCGCCGTGATGGGGGGCGCGTTCGACGCGGGCGGTGCCGAAGGGGTCTGTGCCGGCGTGTGTGCGCGCTCGGGCGCCCGTTCCGCCGGTACGGGCGCGGGTGCAGGGGTCGCAGAGACGGCCGATGCCGGTGCCTTGACCTTGGGGGCGGCAGCTGCGGCGGAGGCGGGCTTGGCTGCCGCCTGCGCCTTCGGGTCGGGTGCCGCGTTGGTCGCGTGACCAGCCCTCGCCCCCGTCTTTGCCCGGGGAGCGGGCGTTGGCACAGCCGGCACGGACGGGGGCGATCCGCTCGCCGCACCCGTGACCGCCGCCACGCTCGCGACGGGAGCGACGGTTGCCGCGGGCCTGGTCGCAGGCTTGCGGGCGGAGTTGGTCGGGGCGGCCTTCGCGGGTTTCGGCGCTGGCCGTTTCGCCGCAGCGGACGCGCGCTTCGCCGGCGGCTTCGCCGTGTTCTTGGCGACGGCGCGGGTCGCCGACCGAGTGGCTGCCTTGGCCTGCGGCCTTGTGGTCTTCGCGGTCGTCTCCCGGCCGCGAGCCGCTCCCTGGGCGACACCCTTCCTGTTCTTGGCTGTCTTGCTGCTGGTTGCCTTGGTTGCCATCGTCCCGTTCGAACCTGTCAGTCGGAACTCTGCATCGCCGAAAATACACCCCTGCCAGCAGCCGCCTGCGCAGCCCTGGCATCGGCTGGTGCATGAGGAGAGCCCACAGGCTCAACAACGAAGGATAGCATAAAAGGGAGCTGATTTCACCCCCTGGGCGGCGTTGCGTCCCTCCGATAGACGGGGACGCGTCAGGGGTGCCCAGGCTTCTCGCTGAAAAACGCCATCTTGCCCTCCTTGCCTTTCCAATCGTCCGCGTCGGGTGGAGGCTCCCCCTTGCGCGTGATATTGGGCCATGACTGCGCATACTTGCGATTGAATTCGACCCACTGCGCTGCACGCTCCTCAGTGTCGGGCAGGATCGCCTCGGCCGGGCATTCCGGTTCGCACACGCCGCAGTCGATGCATTCGTCGGGGTGGATCACCAGCATGTTCTCACCGACGTAGAAACAATCGACCGGACAGACTTCGACACAGTCCATGTACTTGCAGCGGATGCAGGCTTCGGTGACGACGTAGGTCATGCGGTGCGCTCCGGTCTCGGCCCGGCTGAAGTTGGTCGGTTCGTGCTGCGTCGCAAGGGCTTGCCTGTCAAGTGGGATTGACGTCGCCCTGCCCCTCTGCGCTGAGCTCGCGGTAGAGCGTGCTCGCCTCGCGCGCGGGACCGCGGCGTTCGCCGAGGCCGACCACTTCGACGACGCGGACTCGCCCTCCCACCACGAAGGTGAGGACATCGCCCGGGCGCACCCGTGCATGGGGCTTCGCTGTGGGCTGGCGGTTGATGCGAACCCTCCCGTCGGCGGCGAAGCGTGTTGCGGCGGAGCGGGTCTTCAGAAAGCGCGCGCACCAGAGCCAGTGGTCGAGCCGCTGCCAGTCCGGGGCGACACCTCCTGCCCGATCGCGGCCGGTCACGCGCGGACGCGCAAGGCGGCGAGGGCGGCGAACGGTCCCTCCGCCACCGCCTGACAGGACGGCACGGCAGGCCTTGCGGCGCGCCGCCTCGCCCGCACCAGGGTCGCCCCATCCTCCCCAGGGCGCAGGGCGAAACCGAGAGCGCGCAGCACCGCCGGAAGTTCGGCGGCGCGGCAGCCGAGACGGCTCGCGAGGCCGATCGGGGCGGGTGCAGCGCCGTCGCGGGTCAGCGCAGCGAGCATGGCGCCCACGCGCTCGGCGACATCGAGTCGGATCGCGACGGGGCCAGCCGGGAGGTAGCCGAGCGCGCGTGGCCAAGCCTCTGGCCAAGCGGGCTCGGGCCGGACCGCCACCGCGCCCGGCGGCGGCAGGGCGGGCGGCGTCAGACCCTGCCCGGTGGCCCACAAGATGCCACGCAGCCGCATCGCCTCGGGCCGCAGCAGCGCGGGCAGCCAGACGGCCTGGTGGCCGGCACGCACACCCAGGCGGCGCAGGATCACCCTCTGCTCGCCTGTCACGCGGGCGCCCCAGGCGATGCCGAGCCCCTCCTCCAGAGCATGGGCAAGACCGCGCAAGGACGGGTGCCGTTCCGCCGCGGCCGCGACGGTGGAGAGGAGCGCGAACACGCCTTTGATCCACCCCGCCAGCCAACGCGCGAGGCGCACCCGCACCCTCTCCCGCCCGGCCCCGTCGAGGAATTCCGCCCCCGGCACCTCGATGAGCGGCTTGAGCGCGGAAGGCCCGGGGCGAAGCCGCGCCACCTCCGCCCCACGCCAGGTGATGCGGCCCTGTTCGGAAAGCGCGAAGGCCTGGTCCCCCTCCCCCTCAAGGGCGGCGATCCGCCGCGGTATCTCCTGCGCCAGAGCCCGGCGTGCCGCGCGCAGAACGGTCTGTCTCCCGATCCGGTCCGGCTGCGCGTCGGGGTGGAAGACGAAACCCTCCATGCGCCCCACCGCGTGGCCCTCGACCACCACGGTGCCCTCGCCGGTCACAGCGGACAGGACGTCGTCCGGCCCCCCCTCATCGAGGCGACGGATCAGGTGCGCAGCCCGGCGATCGACGAAGCGGGCGGTCAGCCGCTCATGCAGAGCATCCGATAGCCTGTCCTCCAGCGCGCGGCAGCGTTCGGCGAGCGGCGCAGGGTCGGCGAGCCAGTCCGCCCGGCCGGCGATATACGCCCAGGTTCGCGCATGGGCGAGCCGGCCCATCAGGGTCTCGATGTCGCCGTCGGTGCGATCGAGCGCCTGGAGTTCGCGTCCGACCCAGGCGGGATCCACCCGGTAGGGGGGGGTGCGGAGGGCACGGAAGACCCGCCCGCAGAGGCGCGCATGGCTCTCGTCGCCGAGCTTGCGGTAGTCAGGGATCTGGCAGGCCTCCCAAAGCAGGCGCAGCGCGCCGCGGTCTCTGGCGAGGGCGGCGATGTCGGGATCGCGGCCGAGCGCGGTGAGCGCGAGGTGGTCGGCGGCGTCGGGCCCGCGCACCAGCCCCGGCGCGGGAGGAGGTGCGTCGAGCGAGGCAAGCAAAGCGCGAAGGGAGGAGAAGTCGAGCGCGGCATTGCGCCAGACGAGCGTCTCCAGAGGGTCGAAGCGGTGGGTCTCCACGGCTTGCACGGTTTCTGGCGGCAAGGGAGGCGCCTCAGCCGTGGTGCCGAAACTGCCATCGCTCATCCCGCGCCCGGCCCGGCCCGCGATCTGCGCCACCTCGGCGGGCGTGAGGTGGCGCAGCCGCCTGCCGTCGAACTTGGCAAGCCCGGCGAAGGCGACATGGTTCACGTCCATGTTCAGCCCCATGCCGATGGCGTCGGTCGCGACCAGGAAGTCGACCTCCTTCGACTGATAGAGCGCAACCTGGGCATTGCGCGTGCGCGGCGAGAGGCGCCCCATCACCACCGCGCAGCCACCGCGGCGGCGGCGGATCGCCTCGGCGATCGCGTAAACTTCGGCGGCGGAGAAGGCGACGATCGCGGTGCGCGGCGGCAGACGCGACAGCTTGATCGGGCCGGTGTGGGCGAGGGAGGAGAGGCGGGGCCGGGTCTCGATCTCCGCCTCGGGCACCAGGCGGCGAAGCAGAGGTCGGATCGTCTCCGCGCCAAGGAACATGGTCTCCGCCGTGCCGCGCGCGTTAAGCAGCCGGTCGGTGAAGACATGGCCGCGGTCGGGGTCGGCGCAGAGCTGGACCTCGTCGACGGCGAGGAAGGCGAAGCGGCGCTCGAGCGGCATCGCCTCCACGGTGCAGCAGAACCAGCGCGCGGCGGGCGGGACAATCCTTTCCTCGCCGGTGACGAGCGCGACCCGGTCCGGGCCACGGCGGGCCACGATGCGGTCGTAGGTTTCGCGGGCGAGGAGTCGGAGTGGGAAGCCAATCACCCCGCTCTCGTGCGCAAGCATGCGCTCGACGGCCAGATGGGTCTTGCCCGTGTTGGTGGGCCCAAGGACGGCGCGGACCCTGGGGGTGTCGGCACGCGGGCTCATCGGAGCTGAAGGTGGCCGAGATGGGGGCAGGGTGCAACGCCCGCACCACCTCGCGCGATCAGCGGAGTGCCACCCGCCCGGCGGCGAGAAGGGGGCCTTGGCTCTGCCCGTGCAGGAGAACGACGACGCCATCGGCGTGCTCCGCTTCTGGCAGGGCGAGGGTGAGGTCGGCCGGGGCGGCGTTCACCCGCGCCATGGGCCGGGCCCACCGCACGACGAAGGCGTGCTGCAGGGTGTGGCCAGCATTCTCACCGTTCGCCACGTAAACCACCTGGTGGGCGAGGTAGGCCGCCACCCAAAGCTGGGCTTCGATCAGCGGCGCCTCGATGGCCGGAATCCGCAGCACGACCGCCGGAGGCGTTCGGTCGAGCACGCGCACCGAGATCGTTGCGATTTCGGGCGCGGCGGCGATCAGCCGCTCGACCGCGGCGCGGTCATGGCCGATGGTCTCCGCCGCCCCCTGCACGACGAGCTGCGGCGTGTAGATCGAACGCTGTTTGAGGCTGCGGGCGTAGGCGCGCTGGCGCTGGGCAGAAACGGGAAGAGCGAATGGGTCGCGCCAGCCCATGTGGTCCCAATAGGGCACGTGAAAGGCGAGCGCGATAATGCCCTCGCGAGCTCCAAGCATGCCCAAAAGCGCGTCCGCCGGCGGGCAGGCGGAACAGCCCTGGCTGGTGAAGAGTTCGAGCACCACGGGCCCCGTCCGCTCCGTCGCCCCGCCACGCGCGGGCAGAACAGAGGCCAGGATCAGCATGATCAGGGCGAGACGCGGCATGCGCGCGACAATCGCGGAGGGGCCAGGGCTGGCCAAGGCAAAGCCGCGTGAAACGCCGGTCCCCGCTTGCCGCCCCTGGCCAGGCCCCCGATGCTCGCGCCATGCGCGCCGAGGTGCGGGTTGGCCTGTTCTATGCCGCGATTTTCGCCGCCCCCGGCGTGACCCTGCCGTTCCTGCCCGTCTTTCTGGAGGGCCGAGGCTTCGCCGCCCAGACCCTCGGGCTTGTGATGGGGGCGGCGCAACTCTCGCGCCTCGTCGCCATGCCGCTGGCGGGTGCGGCGGCGGATGCGCTCGGCGACCGTCGGCGTGCCGCGGGGGCGTTCTGTCTCGCCGGGGCGGTCAGTTTCGCCGCCATGCTGCCCAAGGCCGGGCCCGCGCTGCTGACGGTGGCGGTGATCGCGGCGTCGGTCGCCTCCGGCCCGCTCTTTCCGCTGGCTGACGCTGTGGCGCTTGGTGTTTCCGCCCGTTGGGGAGCCGATTTCGGGCGAATGCGGGCTGCCGGCTCTCTCTCCTTCCTCGTCACCACGCTTGCGGGCGGGCTCGTGCTCGAGCGGGCCGGTGCGGACGGAGTGCCCTGGCTTGCGCTTGGCGGCGCGGTGGCCGCAATTGCCGCGGCCTTCGCCCTGCCCGACCTCGCCCTGCCGCGGGCGCGCGGCTTGCGCGGCATGTGGGCCGTGATGCGGCTGCGATCGTTCGGTCTGTTGCTCGTCGTCTCCGGGCTGATCCAAGGCAGCCACGCCCTCTACTACGTGTTCTCCGCCGTCGACTGGGCGGCGGCCGGGCTCAGCGCGACGGTGATCGCGCTTCTCTGGGTCGAGGCAGTGACGGCGGAGATCCTGCTGCTGACGTTCGGGCGTCGGATCGTCGCGCGCCTTGGCCCAATCGGGCTGCTCGCGGCCGGCGGGGCGGGGGCGGTGGTGCGTTGGGCGCTGACGGCGGCGACGGCGGATGCGCGCGCTCTCGCGCTGGTCCAGCCACTGCATGCGGCGACCTTCGCGATGACGATGGTGGGGGCGGCGGGGCTGATCGCCCGTTCGGTGCCGCCGGAACGGGGGGCGACGGCGCAGGCTCTGCACGCCTCGCTCGGCCCGGGTCTCGCCACCGCCCTGCTCACCCCGGTTGCTGGCGCGGTCTATGCCCGCTTTGGCCGCCCGTCCTATCTCGCTATGAGTCTTGCCTCCGCCCTTGCCCTCGCCGTTTTGCCGGCGCTCGCGTCGTTCAGACGGAGAGATACTGCGCCTTGACCTCGGGGGCGGCGTCGAGGGCAGCGAGGCTGCCCTGCCAGCGGATCACGCCCTTTTCGACGATCGCCGCGCGATCGGCCACACGGGCGGCGAAATGCAGGTTCTGTTCCGATAGAAGAACGGTGATGCCGGCCTGCTTTACCGCCGCGATCGCCTCGGCCATCTGCTCGACAATGACGGGCGCGAGCCCCTCCGAGGGTTCGTCCAGAAGGAGGAGCGAAGGGTTGCCCATCAGCGTGCGCGCGATGGTCAGCATCTGTTGTTCGCCGCCGCTCATCCGCCCGCCCGGACGGTCTTTCATCCGAGCGAGATTCGGAAAAAGCGCGAACAGGCGTTCCGGAGTCCAGGGAGTCCGCACCTCGGGCGGCGATCGGCGGCCGACCTCGAGGTTCTCCATCACGGTGAGGTCGGTGAAGATCCGCCTTTCCTCCGGCACGTAGCCGATGCCGAGGCGGGCGATCAGGTGAGGAGCAAGGCCCGCGATCTCGCGGTCGCGGAAGCGGATGGAGGAGCCTGGAGCGGGGCGGACAAGACCGATAATCGACTTCAGCGTGGTCGATTTGCCCGCTCCGTTTCGCCCCAGGAGGACAAGCACCTCGCCGCGCGCGACCGAGAGGGCAAGGTCGCGCAGGATGTGGGCACGGCCGTAGAAGGCGTTCAGGCGCGCGATCTCGAGCATGCGCGATCAGTGCCCGCCTGAGGTGGCGCCGGAGCCGAGATAGACCTCGCGCACCGCTGGGTTGGCCCGCACGGCTGCGGCATTGCCCTCGGCAATGAGCCGGCCCCGGTTCATCACTAGGATCCGGTCGGCGTGGCCGAACACCACGTCCATGTCATGTTCGGTGAACAGGCAGGCGACGCCGCGCTCGCGCACGAGGTGGCGCGTGAGTTCCATCAGGCCCAGGCGTTCGGCGGGCGCCATGCCAGCGGTCGGTTCGTCCATGAGCAGGAGTTTGGGATCGTTGGCGAGGGCGATGGCGAGTTCGACGCGCTTGAGGTCGCCATAGGCGAGCACGCCGCACGGCCGATCGGCCTGTTCGCGCATGCCGACCTGAGCGATGAGCCCGTCCGCCTCGGCAACGAACGTCTCGCGCGCGGCGCGCCAGAACCGCCACACACGACGATGGTGGGAAAGGAGTGCGACCTGCACGTTCTCGCGCACCGTCATCGAGGCGAAGGTGGCGGTGATCTGGAAGGTACGGCCCACGCCCAGCCGCCAGATCGCGCGCGGCGGCAGCCCGGCAAGGGACCGGCCCTCGAGCAGGATCTCGCCGGCATCGGGGCGCAACTGGCCGTTGAGCAGGTTGAAGCAGGTCGACTTGCCCGCTCCGTTCGGCCCGATTAGCGCGAGCATCTCGCCCGCGTGCACGACAAGCGAGACGTGATCGACGGCGATCACGCCACCGAAGCGCTTCACCAGGCCGCGTGCCTCGAGGATGGGAGCGTGGCTGCTCACGAGGCGGCTCCGAAACGGGCCTCCCACCGCCTCTGCACGAAGCCTGCGACCCCTTCCGGGAAGGCGAGCACGAGGGCGACGATGGCGAGACCCAAGGCGGCGCGCCACCACTCAACCCATTGCAATAGCGTAAGGAAAAGGCCGTGAAAGGCAACCGCGCCGACGATCGGCCCCGAAACGGTCTGCACGCCGCCCAGGAGAACCATGAGCAAGGCATCGACCGATTTCGGGATCGAGATGTAAGTCGGGAACACGCTGCCCTTGGCGTAGGCGTAGACGCCGCCTGCGATGCCGGCGCTGGCGGCGGCGATCACGAAAGCAACGAGGCGCAACTGCGCGGCATTGAGGCCGACCGCCTCGGCGCGCAGTTCCGAGTCGCGCGCCGCCCGCAGCCCGTAGCCAAACGGGGCGTAGATGGCACGGCGCAAGAGCACGGTGGCGCCGATGCACAGCGCGAGCGCAAGCCACAGGAAGAGCGCCTTGTCGCGCGCCCAAGGCGAGGGCCACACGCCGAGGATCCCGTTGTCTCCGCCCGTCAGCTCCACCCACTGGAAGGCCGCAGCCCATACGATTTGCGCGAAGGCGAGCGTGAGCATGGCGAGATAGACGCCGGACAGACGCACCACGAACCAGCCGAACACAACGCCGAACAGGCCGGCGAGGAGGGGGGCAAGCACGAGCCCCACCTCCATCGGAACGGCGAGGAAACGAACGCCGAGCGCAGCCCCGTAGGCGCCAAGCCCGAAATAGGCGGCGTGCCCGAAACTCACCACCCCGCCGGGCCCCATGAGGAGATGGAGGCTCGCCGCGAACAGGACGAAGACGACGAGTTCGATCAGCACCGTCAGCCCATAGGGCCCGGCATAGAGCGGAGCCGCGGCGGCGAGGGCGAGCGCACTCGCGCCCACGACCTTCAACACAAAGGGCGCGGCGCGGATTACGGGGGCGACGCTTCCCGTGGGCGCGCGCGCATGCGCCTGCGGGCGGCCGAGCAGGCCGTAGGGGCGAACCATCAGCACCGCCGCCATGACCAAGAACACGAGCACGAGGGTCGCCTTCGGCACGAGCACGATGCCGAAGGCCTGCACCTCGGCGATCAGCAGCGAGGCGAGGAAGGCGCCTGGCACGCTGCCCATGCCGCCCACCACGACGACGACGAACGCCTCGGCGATGATGGCGAGGTCCATCTGCAGGTTGGCGTTCTGCGACGGCAGCACGATCGCCCCGCCGAGCCCGGCAAGCGCGGAACCGAGGAAAAACACGCCGGTGAAGAGAGCGCGCTGATCGACACCGAGGGCCGCGACCATCTCGCGGTCCTGGGTCGCAGCGCGCACCAAAATGCCGAAGCGCGTGCGTTGAAACAGCAGCCAAAGGAGGCCGAGCACGACAGGGCCGACGAAGATCAGGATCAGGTCGTAGAGCGGGAAGCGTTCGCCCGCGACCTCGATGAAGGCGCGCAGCCAGCGCGGTCGCGGCAGAGGCAGATCCTCAGGCCCCCAGAGGGCGAGGGTGATGTCCTGCACGATCAGCACCGCGCCGAAGGTGGCGAGGAGCTGGAAAAGTTCCGGCGCGCGGTAGATTCGGCGGAGCAAGAGGATTTCGACCAGCGCGCCGATCGCGCCGACCGCGAGCGCGGCGAGCAGAAGCCCCAGCACGAACAGCCACGGCTCGCGCCCGCCCCAGTCCCAGAGCGCGCGCACGATGGTCCAGGCGAGGTAGGCGCCGAGCATGTAGAATGAGCCGTGCGCGAAATTCACCACCCTGGTTACGCCGAAGATCACCGTCAGCCCCGAGGCGATCAGGAACAGGGCGGAGGCGTTGGCGAGCCCGGTGAGGAACTGGACGAGGAGGAAGTCCACGCGCGCGACCCCGAAAGAGGGGCCGAAGACGAACGCCTTGGCCCCGAAATGGAAACGCTGGCTTGGGGTAGAGATCAGGTGGTCTGCGGGCGCATCCGGCGCACCTCGTCGTCGGGCGGAAGATAGTTCGCCCCGTCAGCGTAGCGCCACTCCACCATCGTGCCACGGCCGCCCCGCAACGCGGTCTTGCCGACAAAGGCGCCGAGCGTGGACTGGTGGTCGATGGCGCGGAACACGCAGCGCCCGAAGGGAGAGGTAAAGGGCAGGCCGCGCATCGCCTCGACCAGGCGTTCAGTCTCCAGCGCGCCCGCACGCTTGATGGCCTCAGCGATGGCGGTGATGGTGTCGTAGCCGACCACGCTGCCGAGGCGAGGATAGTCATTGAAGCGGCGCCGGTAAGCGTCGCGGAAGGCGGTGTGTTCGGGGGTGTTCACCTGGTCCCACGGATAGCCGGTGACAATCCAGCCCTCCGGCGTCTCGTCCCCGAGCGGGTCGAGATACTCCGGTTCACCGGTAAGCAGGCTCACCACCGTGCGCCGCTCGAACAGGCCGCGCGTGTTGCCCTGGCGGACGAAGTTCGTGAGGTCGGCGCCGAAGGTGACGTTGTAGATCGCGTCGGGGCGCGCCTGGGCGAGCGCGGTGACGGTGGCGCCCGCATCGATCCGCCCGAGGGCGGGCCATTGTTCGGCGACGAACTCGACATCCGGTCGGCGGGCGGAGAGGAGCTGCTTGAACCACTTCACCGCCGACTGGCCGTATTCGTAGTTGGGTGCCACCGTCACCCAGCGCCGGGCGGGCAGCTTCGCCGCTTCCTCGACCAGCATCGCCGCCTGCATATAGGTCGAGGGGCGGAGGCGGAAGGTGTAGCGATTGCCCTTCTCCCAAACGAGCGCATCGGTCAGCGGTTCGGCGGCGACGAACAGGCGGCGCCGTTGCAGCGCGAAGTCAGAGACGGCAAGACCGATATGGGAAAAGAACGTTCCGGCAATTAGATCGACCCGCTCCGAATCGAGGAGTTCTCCGGCAAGCCGCACCGCGTCCTGCGGCCGTCCCGCATCGTCGCGCCAGATGACCTCGAGCGGGCGACCGAGCAAACCGCCCGCGGCGTTGATCTGCTCCACGCGGAGCTGCCAGCCGTTCCGATAGGGTATCGTGAACGCAGGCAAAGTGGTGTAGGAGTTGATCTCACCGATCCGGATCGGCTGCGTGCCCTGGGCCCGCACAAGGCCAGGTGCGGCGAGCGTTCCGGCAGCGGTGAGAAACAGGCGTCGCGTCGTCTTGGCCATCGTCGGGGCCTCCTTTCCCAGTCGTGTCTGATTCATTCTAGCGCAGCCCATCGCGTCCCTCGATCTGATCCACCGTAAGCCCGCCGACGCGCGGCAGGGGCCGCCCGCTGTCGGTGAGCACGAGGGCAACCAGGATTTCGTCGCGCCGCGGCGCGTGCGGCAGGCGCACCTCCATCGCGTCGAAATGGCTGCGCACATAGGCCGCGTCCTTGTGGCCGAGGGGAACGTCGATCGCGGTGCCGATGCCGCCGCGCTTCTTCGCAGACGGGATCAGCGCAGGGCCCTTCGCCAGCACCGCCCGCACCGGCGCTCCGAACTTGGGATGGAGGATGGCGGCGGCGTGCTCGAGTTCGCCATCCTCGCCAACAATCGCCGCCTTGCCGAAGGAGTGCACGGTGCTGCCGGGAATGCCGAGAGCGGCGACAGCGCGTTCCGCAAGAAGCCGCCCCAGCATCTCCCCAACCTCGATCAGCTCCGAGAGGTCCTCGACGAAGCGGCCTGCGAAGGGGTTGCCGATCACCGCCACCGCCGCCGCCTTGCGCGTGGGGGGCTGGATGGGCTGATCTGCCTCGCGGTGGGTCTCCTCGAGGATCACCGTGAGCGTGCGGATCAGCGGGTCGGGCACGGACGCCTCCTCAAGCGGCGAGGGCAAGCGGAGCGGGGCCGACGAGGCGTCGCTTCCCGCGCAGGAACAAGATGGCGGCAACGATCAGCCCCTGCGCACGAAAGCGTTCCGCCTCAGCCGCTCCGCGCTGCAGCGCGGCGGTAATCTCTTCCCCCGTGAGCGGACCAAGCCCGACGGTGACCAGGCGCGATCCGAGATCGCTGTCCGGGTCGAGATCGCAGGCGGGAACCCGGTGAATTACAGGATGGCCGGGGAGGTCGACCGCGTTGGCGATCAGCGTGGCAGCGACGTCGGCGGTGGCGGCGTCGCGCGCCAGAACCGTCACCGCATCGGCGATCCCGAGCGAGAAGGAGCGCCCGCCCGAACCCCTGGTGGCGCGCCCCGAAGTGGCGATGCCGCCAATCCCGTCTTCAGCGCGGATGGCGGCGATGGCATCGAGCCCAGGTGCTGCGAGGTCGGCAACGATGCCGCAGCGGAACGACTGGCCTGGGCTGAGATGGAGCCCGATGTCGCCGCCGTCATTGACGTAGGCGCGCGCGAGAGGGGCTGCACGCCGCATCGCGGCGAGCAGATGGTCGGCCACCGCGCCGGCCACGGCCGCCATCGGCGTGACAAAGGTGGTGTTGGCGAACGGCAGCGCAGCGTCGTGCATGCGTTGCGCGACCGGGCCTGCGGGACGGGGTGCAGGAAGGGGGTGGCGCAAAAGGGACAGTTCCGCGCAAAGCGCCTCGAGCACGCCCGAGAACGCGTCGCAGGCGGCGCGATACGCGGTGCGCACGGCGTCCGCCTCTCCCCAGGCGCGGGCGATGACGTCGATCGGCCCGTGTTGCAGGTGAAGCCGCCCGCCGGGCAGCCACGCCGCGACCGCACTCATCTCGACAGAGGTTCCAGGGGCCAGGGGTTGGCGTCGCGCCAGGCGACTATGGTCGCTCGGCTCTCATCGCGCAGCGCGGAGAGGGGGCGGATCCGGTCAACATGCCCGCCCATCGCCCGGTACTGCGCGAGCGGCAAGGTGAACTCGATCGGCGCGACGAGCGCCGGGGTCGGGACCGAACCGAAACTGTTGTCCGGCATCTTCAGCACATCCGCCATGTAGGTGATGCCGCCGCCCGGCCACAGATAGACCGGCGCCCCGCCGGAGGTGACGCGGGTGAGGCCTTGGCGGACGCTGCGGGTGAGGCGGATCGGGTTCTCCGTCACCCCGGCGCGCAACGAGCCGCCCGCCCCCGCCATGAACAGGATGGAGACGAGGGCCGGTTCGCAGTTCTCGCCGATCCGCTCGACCACGCGTGCCACTGGCTCTGGCATGGGCGCTGGCTGCGGCGTCAGCGCCTCGTCGAGCACATAGAACGCGGCGTGCTCCCCGGTCGTGGAGACCATCAGCAGGCGAAGCCCAGGCCAAGCGATGCGCGGGTCGATGCGCTCGATGATCTCGAGCGCGTCCTCGATATCCGTGCCACCCCACCCGCGCCCGGGGTTCGCCACCTGGAAGTAGCGACCCGGCGTAGAGCGTCGCCCGCGCACACGAATCCCTGCCGGCCGCATATCGAGGAAGCGGCCTGCCTGGTGCTCTGTCAACACGCCGGTGATGTGGTCATCTACCACGATCACTTCATCGACATGGCCGAACCATTGGCGCGCGAACATGCCGATGGCGGCCGACCCGCAGCCCACTCGCATGCGCTCTTCGCGCACGCCGTCGATGATCGGCGCCGCCCCGGCCTGCAGCACGACCCGCGCGCCATCGTCGATTGCCACTTCAACGGCCTGCTTATTGGCCAGCGCGAGTAAGGTCTCGCAGGTGACCTGGCCTTCCTTCTTCGTCCCGCCCGTCAAGTGCCGCACACCGCCCAAAGAGAGCATCTGCGACCCGTACTCGGCAGTGGTGACGTGGCCGATCTGCTCGCCAGAGACGCGCACAGGAGCACATTCGGGGCCGAGGAAGCGATCGGTGTCGATCTTCACCTTTAGACCGCAGTAACTGAAAATTCCCTCTGTCACCACCGTCACCATCTCCACCCCCTCGATCTCGGAGGAGACGATAAAGGGGGCCGGCTTGTAGTCCGGGTAGGTTGTTCCGGCGCCGATACCGGTGACGAAGGCGGTGGCTCCAGAGAGAAGCGACCCGTCCCACTCTGCACCCAGGAAGGGGATCATGCCTTCCTTGCCGGCGCGCGCGGCGATGACCAGAGGGTCGAGCCGGACAAGGCGTCCATCGACATTACCGTAACGATCGCACGCGCCGCTGCGCCCGGGGCGGATGCGGCAGAGCACCGGACAGGCATCGCACACCACGATCCCGCAGTCGCGATCCTTCACGTGCGACAGCGCCTCAGCGTCCGGCGTATCCGTCGACTGTTGTGTCTCTGTCATCATCGAGCGGCAAGGATCGCGGCGCGAAGCCGATCGGGGGTGGCAGGGATGCGCGTGACGCGCACCCCCGTGGCATGCTCGATCGCGCCAAAAATGGCAGGGGCGGTAGCGATGAGGGCGGGCTCGCCCACCCCTTTGGCGCCGAAGGGGCCGA
>CALBEG010000089.1 GCA_937927455.1 uncultured Elioraea sp.
CCGACCGGCGTCACCCTGCCCCAGTGGTCGCCGAAGCGGCGGGAGAGTTCGCGGGCGAAGCGATCGCGATCAAGGTGCCACAGACGCTCCGCCTCCGCGCGCCGTTCCGTCCACACCACGGCCGAGGTGCGCCGGTCACCGACCTCGCCCGCCAGGGGAAGGATAGCGAAGGGGCCTGCGGGCAGGAAATGCTCGATCGCGACATGCTCGTGCGGCCGGTCGTGCCGCACGGCGCAAACCATGGCGTCCTGCCCGTAGTCCCAGCGTGTGACGGGAATGCCCGCGCCCTCGCGCGTTGCGCTCGCGCGACCCTCCGCCGCGACGACCAGGCGGGCGGTGATGACCGTCCCATCATCGAGGCGGAGGCCGACGCCGGTCGCGTCGCGACGGATGATTTCGGCCCGGGCCGGGGCGAACACGGCAAGGCCCGGGATGTTCGGCAGGTGGGCATTGAGGGCGACGCGCAGATGGCGCGCCTCGACCATCCAGCCGAAGGCGTCGACCTCCGCCTCCGCCCCGTCGAAGGTGAGGGTGAGGGGGCTCGCGCGCTCCCCGGGCCGGCCGTCCGAAACCCGGATGCGGGTGATCGGGCAAGCAGCATCGCCGAGCCGGGCCCAGACGCCAGCCTCGGTCAGCACCTCGCGCGAGGTGCGGGCAATGGCATAGGCGCGGCCGTCGAACTCGGGCAGTTCCATCGGCGGTAGGGCGGCCCGGTCGATCACCGCCGTCGGCACGCCGGCTTCGGCGAGCAGGCAGGCGAGGGTGGCGCCAACCGGCCCCGCCCCGAGCACGGCGACCTCGACGGAAAGTGTGGCGGACATGGCATGAGTGTCGGGGCAGCGGGCAGGAAATCAAGCCGCGCCCTGCCATCTGCTCATTTCTTGTGCAGGGGCTAGTCGGGTGAAAAGGGAGACCCAGCCCTTTTCGCCGCCATCGCCCGTCACGCCGGCTGTGGCACGGCTCTTGGATCATACGGCTCGCCGAACAACCGGCGGAGATGGACAGGCGATGAAACTCATCATGGCGATCATCAAGCCGTTCAAGCTCGACGACGTGCGCGAGGCGCTCACTCCGCTTGGCGTGCAGGGGCTGACGGTGTCCGAAGTGAAAGGGTTCGGTCGGCAGAAGGGCCAGACCGAGATCTATCGCGGGGCGGAGTACCACGTGAACTTCCTGCCCAAGGTGAAGATCGAGATCGTGGTCGAGGACGCGATGGTGGATGCGGTGTGCGAGGCGATCGCCCGGTCGGCGCACACCGGCAAGATCGGCGACGGCAAGATCTTCGTCCTCGATGTCGGGCGGGCGATCCGCATCCGAACCGGCGAGACCGACGCCGCCGCCCTCTGACCAGACCTTCCAGGAGCACAGATCGATGACGAAACCGTTGCGTCTGCCGCACGCACTTGGCCTCGGCCTCGCGGCGGCGATCCTGATCACCGCCGGGCCCGCTTTCGCCAACGGCGAGGAGGCGAAGATCGACTCCGGGGACATGGCCTGGATGCTGACCTCCACGGCTCTGGTGCTGATGATGACCGTCCCTGGCGTCGCCCTCTTCTACGCCGGCATGGTGCGCAAGAAGAACGTTCTCGCCACCATGATGCAGTCCTTCGCCACCTGCGCTCTGATCACCATTGTCTGGATGGTGGCGGGCTATTCCCTGGCCTTCTCCGGCGATGGCGCCTACATCGGTGACCTCGGGCGGCTGTTCCTCTCCGGCATGATCGAGGCGTGGGACAAGCCGAAGGAGGACATGACCATCACCGAGCCGATGTTCATGGTCTTCCAGATGACCTTCGCGATCATCACCGCCGCACTGATCACCGGCGCGGTGGCCGATCGCATGAAGTTCTCCGCCCTCCTCCTCTTCCTCGCCCTGTGGTCGCTCCTCGTCTACAGCCCGGTCGCGCACTGGGTGTGGGGTGGTGGCTTCATGAGCGAGGATGGGGTGCTCGACTTTGCCGGCGGCACCGTGGTGCACATCAACGCTGGTGTCGCTGGGCTCGTTGCCTGCCTCGTCATTGGCAAGCGCAAGGGTTACGGCACCGAAAACATGGCGCCCTACAATTTGGGCCTGTCCGTCATCGGCGCCTCGCTTCTGTGGGTGGGCTGGTTCGGCTTCAACGCCGGCTCAGCTGTCGCCGCCGACGCCAACGCGGCGCTTGCAATGGCGGTCACCCAGATCGCGACCGCCGCCGGCGTGCTCGCCTGGATGTTCGCCGAGTGGGCGGTGAAGGGGAAGCCCTCGGTGCTGGGGGCCGTCTCCGGCGCGGTTGCGGGACTCGTCGGCATCACGCCTGCGGCAGGCTACGTCGCACCGATGGGAGCGCTGATCATCGGTGCGGCTTCGGGCCTGCTCTCCTGGTGGGCCTCGACCGAACTGAAGAAGATGCTGAAGTACGACGACAGCCTCGATGTCTTCGGCGTGCATGGCGTTGCTGGCATCGTCGGGGCCATCCTCACCGGGCTGTTCGCGGTGGAGGCGATCGGAGAGACCGCGGGCGGCGTGGGCCAGATGCTGATCCAGGCCTACGGTGTGGGCGTCACCATCGTCTACTGCGCCATCGCGTCCTTCATCATCCTCAAGGTGGTCGATCTGATCGTCGGCCTGCGCGTGAGCGAGGAGGAGGAGATCGAGGGGCTCGATACCGCCTTGCACGGCGAGCGCCTCGCCTGAGCGGGCAGGCGGGGCGGGGTCAGATCCCGTCCCGCCCTCGTTTTTTGGCGGACGATCAAGGCCCGGGCCGAGGTCGGTCGGGGCGCGTGCCGTTTCAGGGGCGGATCAGCGTGCCCGCACCCTGTTCGGTGAAGAGTTCGAGCAGGATCGCATGCGGCACCCGCCCATCGACGATCACCGCCGCCTCGGCACCTGCGTGCACGGCGGCGAGGCAGTGCTCCACCTTCGGGATCATGCCCCCCGAGATCGTTCCGTCTTCGATCAGCCGTTCCGCCTCGGCGGCGGTGAGTTCGGGAATGAGTTTCCTGTGCCTGTCCAGCACGCCTGGCACGTCGGTCAGCATCAGGAGGCGCTTGGCCTTGAGCGCGCCCGCGATGGCGCCCGCCACGGTGTCGGCGTTGATGTTGTAGGTCTTGCCGTCTGGGCCGAGACCCACGGGGGCGATCACGGGCACAATCTCCGCCCCGCGCAGCGCCTCCAGCACGCGGGTGTCGATCGCCTCCGGTTCGCCGACGAAGCCGAGATCAAGCACGCGCTCGATGTTCGATCCCGGGTCGCGCTTGGTGCGCGTGAGCTTTCGCGCGCGGATCAGTCCCGCATCCTTGCCCGAGATGCCGACCGCCATCACGCCCGCCCGGTTGATCAGAGCCGCGACCTGCGAGTTGACGGTGCCAGCGAGCACCATCTCCACCACCTCGACCATCTTCTCGTCGGTGACGCGCAGCCCGTCGACAAAGGTCGATTTGATGTCGAGCCGTTCCAGCATCGCGTTGATCTGCGGCCCCCCGCCGTGCACCACCACCGGGTGCAGCCCGGAGAGCTGCAGCCAGGCCACGTCGCGGCCGAAGGTGATGGCGAGCTCGTCATCTCCCATGGCGTGGCCGCCGTACTTGATCACGACGGTGGCGTTGTCGTAGCGCAGCAGGAAGGGCAGCGCCTCGGAGAGGATGCGCGCTCTCTCCTCACCGGTGTGTTGCCGCGCCCCGTTCTGCCCCGTGCTGCGCCCTTGCGCCATCGCCCCCTCCGGCAAACTCCCGCGCGCCTTAGGCCCCGCGCGGGGGCGGGTCAAGCGCGGGCAAGAGAGGCGAGTTCGGCGCGCAACTCGGCGATCCCCGCCCCCGTCTCAGCGCTGGTCGCGAACACGAGCGGGTGGGCGGCGGTGTGGCCGCGCGCCACCGCCTCAGCCCGCCGCCGCATCGCTTCCAGCACGGGAGATTTGACCTTGTCGCTCTTTGTCAGCGCGATCTGGTAGCCGACGGCGGCCTCGTCGAGCACGCGCATCGCCGCCTCATCGGCCGGCTTGAAGCCCACGCGGGCATCGATCAGCAAAACCACGCGGCGCAAGGAGGGGCGGCCGCGCAGGTAGGCGAACATCGTGCCTTCCCACGCCTCGCGCACCGATTTCGCCACCTCGGCATAGCCGTAGCCCGGCATATCGACCAGCGTCAGGCGCGCGCCGAGGTCAAAGAAGACGAGCTCCCGCGTCCGCCCCGGGGTGGCCGAGACCCGGGCAAGCCCCCGGCGCCCCGTCAGGGCGTTGAGCAGGGACGATTTCCCGACATTGGAACGGCCGGCGAAGGCGACCTCTGGCAGGCCGGGCGGGGGGAGCTGGTCCAGCGTGCGGGCGGCAGCGACGAAGCGGGCCTCGGTCGCGAACAGCAGCCGCCCGGCTTCGAGAAGTGCCGCGCGCTCCGCCTCGTCCTTCGCCTCCGCAAGCCCTGCGGGCAGAGAGATCACGTCTTCGCCGGCTGCGGGGCCTGCTGTCCCGCCACCCGCCGCATGATCAACCACTGCTGGGCGATGGAGAGGATGTTGTTCCACGACCAGTAGATGACGAGCCCCGCCGGGAAGGAGGCCAGCATGAAGGTGAAAATGAAGGGCATCAGCATGAACACCTTCTGCTGGATCGGGTCAGGCGGGGCGGGGTTCAGCTTCTGCTGCAGATACATCGTCAGGCCCATGAACAGGGGCCAGATGCCGAGATGGAGGAACGGCCCGATGATGGGGATGACTGTGGGGTCGAACGG
>CALBEG010000090.1 GCA_937927455.1 uncultured Elioraea sp.
ACTTCGCGATGCGCATGCTGCTGGACTCGTCGTCGCCGGCGAACTTCCTGCTCACCAACCCCGAGGTGCTGGCGCAGACGCTGGCCGAAAAGGGCCAGAACCTGGTGCGCGGCCTGGAGAACTTCCTCGAGGACCTGCGCCTTACCGTCGAGGAGCGCGAGCCGGTGGGCGCCGAGGACTACAAGGTCGGCGAGACGGTGGCCGTCACGCCCGGCAAGGTGGTGTTCCGCAACGAGCTGATCGAGCTGATCCAGTACGAGCCGACGTCGAAGGACGTCTACGCCGAGCCGATCCTGATTGTGCCGGCCTGGATCATGAAGTACTACATCCTCGATCTTTCGCCGCACAACTCGCTGATCCGCCACCTGGTGGCGCAGGGCTTCACCGTGTTCGCGATCTCCTGGAAGAACCCAGGTGCGGAGGATCGCGACCTCGGCATGGACGACTACCGCCGGGTCGGCGTGCTCGCCGCGCTGGAGGCGGTTCGTTCGATCTGCGGCGCGGTGCGCGTGCACGCCCTCGGCTACTGCCTCGGCGGAACGCTCGCCGCCATCACCGCAGCCGCCATGGGGCGCGACAGTGACGACCGTCTCGCCACCCTCACCCTCCTCGCCGCGCAGACCGACTTCTCGCAGCCCGGCGAACTTGCGCTCTTCATCGATGAGAGCGAGGTCGCCTGGCTCGAGGACCAAATGGCGCTCACCGGCACCCTGGACGCGCGGCAGATGGCGGGCGCCTTTCGCATGCTGCGCTCGGCCGACCTGATCTGGTCGCGGCTGGTGCGCGAGTACCTTCTGGGCGAACGCGCGCCGATGACCGACCTGATGGCGTGGAACGCGGACGCCACCCGTATGCCTGCGCGCATGCACGGCGAGTATCTGCGCCACCTCTTCCTCGACAACGACTTCGCCGCCGGCCGCTGGATCGTCGAGGACCGCCCCGTCTCGCCGAACGACATCCGTCCGCCCTTGTTCGTCGTCGGCACGGAAACCGATCACGTCTCGCCCTGGCGCAGCGTGTTCGCCATCCACCACCTGACCGAGGGCGAGGTCACGTTCGTGCTGACCAATGGCGGGCACAATGCCGGCATCGTCTCTCCGCCCGACCATCCGCGGCGGCGCTATCGCATCCGCACGCACCGCCCGGGCGAGGCCCATCTCGACCCAGATGCGTGGCTGGCAGCGGCGGAGCCTCGCACCGGCTCCTGGTGGGGGGCGTGGTTTGATTGGCTCGCCGCCCACAACGGATCGTGGGTCGCGCCACGCGTGCCCGGGGAAACGGGGTTGCCAGCGCTCTGCCCTGCCCCCGGCACCTACGTGCTGATGCGCTGAGCCCGCGCGCGCCCGCCTGCGGATCCGCGCCCCGAGGAAGCGCGCGTGCCATTCGGGCGGGCGGATGAAGGAGCATGGTGCGGCGGCCGCAGCATCGCGTCGTCGTGCCGAGCCTTTATCGAAGCCTCAGCGACGCGCTGCGGCGAGCGCGATCTCCAGCACCATCCGCCGCGCGATCAGCGCATCCGGCATGCCAGTGCTCTTGCAGGCGAGTTCGGCGGCGAACAGGCGATCGGCGACCTTGGCCGCGCGGTCGCTGCTCCAGCTGGAGAGCGCGCGGGCGAAATCCCGTTCGTGCCGGAAGAACACCGGCGGCCTGGCCCGACGGGCGGCTTCCTTCGGCGGCAGGCGCGCGAGCCCCTCGGCGGAGGCGAGCGAGAGCCGCTGCAGGTGACGCAACGCAGCCCGCACCACGGCCACACTGCTCGCTCCCTCGGCGAATGCCGCGGCCAGTGCGCGATCGGCGCGCGCCCCATCGCCGGCGGTGGCCGCGAACAGCGCATCCTCCACGCCGAGCCCGGCATGGTCTCCCACCACCGCTTCGCAGGCCGCAACGTCCGCCTGCCCCCCCTCGCCGACATAGAGCGCGAGCTTCTCCAGTTCGCGGCGCGTGATGCCGCGATCCTCGCCGAGATGGTCGGCGAGCCAGGCAGCCGCGTCGGGCTCGGCAGTCACACCGAAACTGCGCAGGATGGCGCCGATGGAGGCGGCGAGATCCGCCCCCCGCTCCGGCCAGCAGGGAATGGCGACGACGTCGTTGCGGCGTTCGAACAGCGTGCGCAGCTTCTCGCCGGCCTTGAGCGCTCCCGCCTCGACGACGAGAAAGGTATCCCCCTCGATATCGAGCGCGGCGGCAACGGCAGCGGCGAGAGCATTGGTCGCGCCCCTCAGGCGCACGCAGCGTCGCCCTCCGCTCAGGCTGAGTGCGGCCATCTCGCCCGCGAGCAGGTTCGGGTCGGCAACCGCCGCTTCGCGCGAAACGACACTGAGGCGGAACGGATCCTCCGTCGCGCCGACCACCGCGCGCACCAGCGCCTCGGCGCGGTCGCGGATCAGCCCCTCGTCCTCGCCGTAGAGGAGAGCGCCGCGCGCAGCACCCGGGTCGGCGAGGAAGGACGCGAGCTGTCGGGCCTCGAGCTTCACGTTCTGCTCGTGCCGCGGGCGTAGAACGCGGCGATCTGCGCGACGATGTCCTCAGCGAGGCGCTCCGCCACGCGCGCCTCCGCCGCCTCGCCGGAAAGCTGGGCGGCGAAGAACTCATTCGGCGTGATGTTGAACGCATCAACTGCGAAGGCGCGACTGGCGAAGACGGGATCGCCTGCACGCAGGGGACGGAGCGTGAAGTCGGCCGTCGCGCTCACCCGCTGGCGCGAAGCGGTCTCGTCGCGCCGCACGCCGAGGAGCTCTCGCCGGATGGTGAGGGCCACGTGCAGCTCGTAGCGCGGCGCCACGCCAGGGCCGTTGCCGAGACGCTGGATGATGGCGTTGCGAAGGATCTGGCCTTGCCGATCGGGGATGGTGGCGACGCGCGTTGCGGCGAGCGCCTGCGCAGCGGGCAGCCCCTCCCCGCGCGGGCGATCGTCGTAGAGCGGGCGGAAGCCGCAGCCGGCAAGGCTGAGACAAGCGAGAACGATCAGCCTCCGGCCCGGCTCAGAGGACAAAATTGACGATCCTGCCCGGGACATGGATGCGCTTGCGGACCGTCTTGCCGGCGATGGCGCGCGCGACGTTGGGCTCCGCTTCGGCGGCGGCGAAGACGGCGGCTTCGTCGGCACCGACCGGCACCTCGATCGTGCCGCGCAGCTTGCCCATCACCTGCACTGCGATGGTCAGCGTCTCGGCCGCAGCTAAGGCCGGGTCGTGCTCCGGCCATGGCAGGGTGGCGAGCATCGGCTCGCCCGGCGCAAGCAAAGACCAGCACTCC
>CALBEG010000091.1 GCA_937927455.1 uncultured Elioraea sp.
CGCGAGAGGCGCAAGAAGCGCGCCGCCCGCCCGTGCCTTCCGCCCGCGCGCTTCAGCGCTTCCGCGATCAGCGCGCGCTGGAAGTCCTCCGTCGCGTCGTGGAAGCCGCGGCTTATTGCGCTGGCAAGGCTATCGGCCGCCAGCGTCGCAGGCGGCGCCCGGCCCTCGACCTCGCGCAAGATCCGATCCGGTAAGTGTTTTACCTGCACCACGTCCTCGCGCTCGAGGATGGCGATGCGCTCGATCAGGTTCTCGAGTTCGCGCACATTGCCCGGCCAGGAATAGAGGCGGAAGATTTCGGCCACGCGCGGCTCCAGCCCCCTGATGGTGCGTCCGACACGCGCTCCGTGCTCGCGCAGGAACGTCTCGGCGAGCAGCAGCACATCATCGCCGCGCTCCCGCAAGGGCGGGATGTTCACCGCCACCACCTGTAGACGCCAGTAGAGGTCGTCGCGGAAACGCCCAGCCTTCACCTCGGAGAGCAGGATGCGATTTGTCGAAGCGATGAAGCGGACGTCGACTCGGGTTGATTTGATTGCGCCGAGGCGGCGGAACTCGTGGGTGTCGAGCAAGGTCAAAAGTTTGGCCTGCAGCTGCAGGTCCATCTCGCGGATCTCGTCGAGAAAGAGCGTGCCGCCCTGCGCGGCCTCGATCAGCCCCGGCTTGGCGACTTGTGCACCGGTGAAAGCGCCACGTTCATGGCCGAAAAGCTCGCTCTCCATCAAGGTCGCCGGGATCGCGGCGCAGTTGACATCTACAAAAGGTCGCGCAGCACGCGGCGACAGGCGGTGGATCAGGCGTGCGACCAGTCCCTTACCGGTGCCCGTTTCGCCGTAGAGCAGAACCTGGCGGACGGGGCTTTGCGCGATGCGCGCGACAAGGGCGCGCACCGCCTTGATGCTCTCGTGCTCGCCCAAAAGGTCGCCGTACACTCCCCTAGCCTCATCGTGTCCTTCGTCATTTAGCGTGAATTTTGCGCTTACGCGTGTGATTGGCGCAAGCATGCCGCCGCGGCAGGGCGATCCTAGCCGCCGGGAAGACGCGCCTGGCTTCCTCCGTCATGCCGAGATGGTCCGGCATAGGGCTTGCCTGAAAGTTGGGCAGTCCAGGCACGGCGCGCACCTGGATCGGCGCATCGACCGCAGTGCTAGCAACCGTTCGGGCACCGTCGATGCGGGCAGGCGATTGGCAGAGGAGTTCGTGAGGGTGCCAGAAGCGCCGAGGCGTCGCGGGAGGGCGAAGCCGGCGGCAGCGCGGCCAGACCGGCACGTTGCCGAGGGTGGCGGCGCCGCTGCGCGGCGGCAGGGGGAAACGCCGGATGGTACAGCCGTCCTGGGCTGGTTCGCCGACGCGCTTGATCGCCTGACGACGGTCGACCTCGGCCAGCGCGGGGTCATCAGCGACCTGTACCGCTGGGCCGTTGCCCGGCAAGGCCCAGGGCTGGCGCTGGCGGCGGCGACCGCGCTGCGGGACCGGGTCGCGCCTGCGGCCGTCGTGCTGATCGCCACGGGCTGGCCGGACCGGCCGCACGTGTCGCCGCTGGTTGCGGAGACGGACGGTCCACCCGGGGCCGCCCTGTTGGCGCGCGCGCTGAACGTCGGGTTCGGCAGCGTTCCCGTTTTCATCGTCGAGGACACGCTGGTCGCCGCCATGACTGCGATCGCCGAGGCGGCAGGGCTGCGTGCCCTCGCCCCGTCAGAGGCAATCGCCGCCGCTGCCTCGCGCGCGCCACTGCACGCCTGCGCGGTGCTGCCGCTGTCGGCCGAACTCGACCGCGCCCGAGACGGGGCGCGGCGGATCTTCAAGAGCCTCGCTCCCGCGGCCGTGATCGCGGTCGAGAAGGGGGGCTCAACCGCACCGGACATATCCTGACGAGCCGTGGCGACGACAGCTCGGCCGCGCTCGGGAAGGCCGACGCTCTGTTCTGGGAGGCGCAGCGGCACGGCACGCTGACAATCGGGATCGGCGATGGCGGCAACGAGATCGGCATGGGGCTTCTTGAAGCGGAAATCGCCGAATCCCTTCCGTTCGGTCGTGTCGGACGCGACCCCGACAAGGGGGGTATCGCGCCGCACACCCTGGTCGATCATCTCGTCGTCGCGGCCGTCTCCAACTGGGGCGCGACGGCCGTCGCCGCCGCCCTCGCCGTCCTGGCCGGCCGGCCCGAGATCCTCCACGCGCCCTGTCTGGAGCGGGCCGTGCTGGAAGCGGCGGCCCAGCAGTCGCTGATCGACGGCATCTCCGGCCATGTCGCGCCGTCAGCCGACGGGCTGCCTTGCGAGGTGCACGAGGCCCTCGCCCTGCTCGCCGGCCATCTCGTCCACAGCACCATGGCGCGTTTGCGCGCCGAGGCAACCGTTTGAGCCCGGCCGTGCGTTGCGGCCGCGCCTAGGAGGAAACCAAGCCGACGTTGCCACGCCGACACCTTCTCGCCGCATCCGCTAGCATCGTGCTGCCCGGTCGCAGCCACGGACAGGCGCGTACGATCCGACTCGCGCACGAGGCACCACCGACCCACGCCAAGGGGCTTTGGGCGCAATGGTTCAAGGAGGCGCTGGAGACGGCGCCGAGCGGAGGGCTTGCCGTGCAGGTCTTTCCCCAGGGCCAGCTCTACAAGTCCGAGCAGGCGGCCCTCGAGGCCGCCGTCGCGGGCGTCATTCAGATGGCCGTGCCCTCCACCGGCTACCTATCCAGCATCGCGCCGTGGTTCGAGGTGTTCGACCTGCCGATGCTGTTCGCCGACCAGGACGCGCTCTACCGCTTCCAGGACGGCGCGACCGGGCGGGCCATGCTCGATCGGCTGGCGGAACGGAACCTGGTCGGGCTGGGCTATGCGTCCAACGTGGCGCTCGACCTATTCAGCCGGGTCCCGATCCGAACGGTCGGCGACTTCGCCGGGCGCAAGATTCGGGTCCATACCGCTGTGCTTGAACGCACGGTGCGCGCGCTCGGCGGCAATCCCGTCACTATCCCCGCGGCGGAGCTGTTCGTGGCGCTGCAGCAGGGTGTCGTGGACGGGGCGTTGACGACGGTCGCCTTCGCCGCCCCGAACCGCTATCACGAGGTGACCAAGTATCTCACGCGCTGCTCGCTGAGCGCGGTCGCGTACATGGCGGTCGTGAATGCGGGCTTCCACGCCGCCCTGAACGAACCGCTGCGGCGTGCACTCGCTGAGGCAGCGGCCGCTGCGACCGTGCGCAACCGCACCGGCCTTGCGGACCAGACGGCCCGCCATCTGGAAACCCTTCAACGCGGCGGCGTCACCGTCATCGAACTCGCGCCGGCGGAGCGCACGGCTTGGCAGCAGCGGCTCGACCCCGTCTACGCCGACGCCGCGCGTCGCATCGATCCGCAGGTGATCGAACACGCGCGGCGGCCGGCAAGCTGAGGGCACCGCGCCCCGTGCGCTGTGATGGAAACCCCGACCGTCCGGCCTGACGATCGTCTCGCGGCGGCGGAACGTTGGGTTGTCGCGGTCGCGATCGCCGCCGCCTCCCTGCTTGTCTTCGTCGCGGTGGTCCTGCGTTATGGCCTGGGCTACTCGGTCTCCGCCTTCGACGAGATCACGCGTTACCTCATGATCTGCATCGCTTTTGTCGGCGCGAGCCGCCTGCTGCACCAGGACGGCCACGTCTCCGTCGTCGTCCTGCTGGCGCTGCTGCCGGTGTGGGCACGGCGTGTGGTCGAAGCGATCGCTGCGCTCGCTGGTGCCCTATTCTGTCTGGGACTCCTCTGGCTGGGAGCGCAGATGCTGGTACAGAGCCTGGCGATCAATCTGCGCTCGATGTCCGCCCTACGCGCCCCGATGTGGGTCCCACAGGCGATGGTACCGCTCGGCGCCGCCCTAATGGCGCTGCGCTTCCTCCAGCGCTTCGTCCGGATCGTCGGCACTGGCCCGGCATCAGGGCGGATGTGACGCCATGGAGATCACGGTCGCCTTCGGACTGCTCGCACTGCTGCTGCTGATCGGTCTGCCGATCGCCCTCTGCCTGGCGGTGGCGGGCGCCGGCACGCTATGGTTCACGTTCGGCGCCGACGTCTTGGTCGCAGTGCCTCAGAAGATGTTCGGAGCGATCGATTCGTTCACGCTACTCTCGATCCCATTCTTCGTGTTGGCCGCCGATCTTCTGGTTGCGAGCGGTGCAACCCGCCGGCTGGTCGCCGCCATGGACGCCTTAGTCGGGCATTGGCCCGGCGGTCTGGCCGCGGTCGCAGTGCTTGCCTGCGCCTTTTTCGCGGCGATCTCGGGCTCCTCGGCCGCAATGGCGGTGGCGATTGGCTCCGTGCTGGTGCCTGAGATGGTGCGCAAAGGCTATTCCAGGGAAAGGACGGCAGGGCTGGTCGCGGTATCGGGCGGCCTTGGCATCCTGATACCGCCGTCGATCCCGATGATTGTCTACGGGGCCGTTGCCGAGGAATCCGTCGGCCGACTGTTCATCGCCGGCATCCTGCCGGGGCTGCTGCTGACGGCGGCGCTCCTCGGGGTCAGCATGATCGTCTTCCCGCGAAGCGATCGCCCCGCCGACGCCGTCAGCACCGCCGCGAAACTGCGCGCGGTCAAGGACGCTGGCTGGATTGTCGTTCTGCCCGTCCTGATCGCCTTCCTTATCTACGGCGGCATCGCCACGCCGACCGAGGCGGCCGGCGTCGTCGTCATCTACGCCCTCTGGTGCGCGCTCGCGGTGTATCGCGACATCACCCCCGCGGAGTTGCCACGGGTGTTCGCCGATGCCGGCGGGAAGAGCGCCCTTGTTCTCATCATCATCGCCGGCGCGACGGTGTTCGGCTACGCCCTGACGTTGCTGGAAATTCCCCAGACCCTGACCGCCCAGGTGTTGCCGTCCAGTCTCTCCCCGCTCGGCTTCCTCGTCGTCGTCAACCTTATCCTGCTCGTGATAGGAATGTTCCTGGACATCATCTCGATCCTGCTCATCACCTCGCCGATCTTCCTGCCCGCCGTCGATTCGCTCGGCATCGATCGAATCCATTTCGGCGTGATCTTCACCATGAACATGGAGTTTGCGCTGATCACGCCGCCGCTCGGCATGCATCTGTTCATTCTGTGCGGAATCACCGGGCTGCCGGTCGCCGGCGTGTTCCGCGGCGTGCTTCCCTTCGCTGCGGCGGCCTTCGCCTGTTTGGTCGCGGTCACCTGGATCCCGGCCCTGAGTCTGGCGCTGGTCTGACTTGGGCCGGCGCATGCCGGGGCGTGGATGGGCCGCGCCGCGCACGGGCCATCGGTGGGTCCAGACTCAGCGGCTTTTACGGACCTTAGTTCCGCTCCTTCTCTGGCTCTTGCCCGCGGGTTTCGCGCCATTCCCCGGCGAAGAGGCTAAAGCCGCGCCACGGTGCGGCGGCAGGAGGCCCGAAGGCGATGCGGGCGGAAAGGGCGCCCGTGTCCCAAATTGCGCCAGCGATGGTGGGCGCGGCGTCACTGGCGGGCCGGCAGAGTGCCTCGCCCGGCCCGCCATAGGCTAGGATGGTCTCGGCGGTTGCACCGGAGGCGACAAGATCGCGCAGCACCGCGAGCCGGGCTGCGGAATGCGCTACGGGGGGCAGGCGGTCGGCCGCCGTGGTGTAGTGGTTGGTGCGCGCGACCCACGCGCTCTGCTCGATATCCACGCGGCCGTGGCGGAGCTCCACCGCGGCCGCCGCCCCTGTCGCGTCAGCGAGAACGAGCGCCCCGCCGCCGGCGTGCGGCAGGGCTGCGATCGCGGCAAGCGCCTCCTTAACACGCGAACAGGTGGCGAGGAGCCGGTTCATCAGGAGATAGCGCAGCATACCCGGGCCATGGTCAGCGGTGGGGATGTGCGTGTCCGCAAGCGCAAGACCGTCGCTGTTCATGCCCGACGACCACGCACCGGGCGCCCCGAGCGAACCGAGTGCGAGCACGCTCCGCCCTCCCCAAGCCGGGTCGCGCAGGACGAACAGGCGCTGCAGGGGGGCGAGGCCGGCGGGCACGTCGCGGTTCTTCGCCACCACGCCGTCGCGGGCGAAGGCGGAACAGCCATCCGCCGTGGCCGTGGCGGCAGCGAGATCGGCGAGGATGTTGGCATGCAGGAAGGCGAATACCACGTCTGGGCTAAGGCTGAAGCCGTCGGCGATGCCTGCAATCTCAGCCATCGCTTCGGGCGCGTGCTGTTCCGTCCATGCGCACTGGGCGGCGAGGAAGTCGCGCGATGTGGGTGTGTCGAGAGCAACCTCGGCAAGGCGGGCGCGCAGTGCCTCGCGCACCGCCCCGACCATCTCCGGACAAGCATGCGCCTGAGCCAGACCGCGCGCGTAAGGAGCGCCCGTGACAAAGATCACCTGGCTCACGCCACGCCTCCGGCCAGCAGGTGACAGGCGGCGCGATGCGCGTCGGACTTAGGCACAGCGACGAGGGCGGGGACTTCGCGGCGACAGCGCGGACCCGCCTCAGGGCAGCGCGGATGAAATGGGCAGCCAGGCGGCGGCGTGAGGGGGGAGGGGAGTTCACCGCCGAGGTGGCGCGGCGCTGGAGTGCCCGGACGATCGAGGCGCGGTACGGCGGCCAGTAACGCCCGAGTGTAGGGGTGGGCAGGACGCCGCGTCACCGCCTCGCGTGGGCCCTCCTCGACGATGCGGCCTAGATACATCACCGCGATCCGGTGTGCGAGATGCGCGACCACGGCGATATCGTGGCTGATGAAAAGAAGGGTGAGGCCCATCTCAGCGCGCAACTCACGCAGGAGCGACAACACCTGCGCTTGCACGGAGACGTCGAGGGCCGAGACCGGCTCGTCGCAAACGACGAACTCGGGGCGGAGGATTAGCGCGCGTGCGATGCCGATGCGTTGCCTCTGCCCGCCCGAGAACTGGTGCGGGTAGCGATCCAGGTGGGCACGTGCGAGCCCCACGCGATCGAGCATGGCGAGCATGCGCGCCTCGGCCTCAGCCCCCTGAAGCCCGGCGTGGAGCGCGAGCGGCAGGCCAAGAATCTCGCGCACGGTGCGCCGCGGGTTGAGCGAGGAATAGGGGTCCTGGAAGATGATCTGCATGCGCGGCCTGAGCGGGCGCAGCGCGCGTTCGGGGGCGTGCGTGATGTCGATGCCATCGAACCGGATCGAACCAGCGGACGGCTTGTGGAGGCGTAGCAAAAGCCGCCCGAGGGTCGACTTGCCGCAGCCCGACTCACCAATCAGCCCAAGAGTCACGCCGCGCATCACCATAAGATCCACCCCGGCGACCGCGCGCAGCGCAGGGGCGGGGCGGCGGGCCAGGCGCTGGCTGATGCTGCGACGAAGCGCATAAGACTTCGCGAGGCCGACCGCTTCGACAAGCGCACTCACGCCACTTCCTCAGCGCGGATGCAGCGCGAGAGCCGGTTCGCCCCGAGGGCGCGGAGTTCGACCGGTTGCATACAAAGCTCGACTGCGAGCGGACAGCGGTTACGGAAGCGGCAGCCGGCATCGACACGAGTGAGGTCGGGCACCTGGCCGGGGATGGCGTCGATCGGGCGATCGGGATCCTCAAGCGAAGGCAGCGAAGCGAGGAGGCTCCGCGTGTAGGGGTGGCGCGGGCTGGCGATGACTTCCGCCGTCGGCCCTTCCTCCACCACCTGGCCCGCATACATCACCATCACGCGGTCGCATCGTTCCGCCACCACTCCAAGATCGTGCGTTATCAACGCCACTGCAAGCCCGCGCTCGCGTCGTAGCCGGTCAATGAGATCAAGCACCTGCGCGCGGATGGTAACGTCGAGCGCGGTGGTTGGTTCGTCGGCGACCAGGAGTTTCGGTTCGGCGGCGAGCGCGATCGCGATCATCGCGCGCTGGCGCATGCCCCCAGAGAACTGATGCGGGTAGTCGTTGAGTCGGCGGTCCGACGAGGGGATGCCGACACGATGCAGGAGCTCGACTGCACGATCGCGCGCGGCGGCCCGGCTGCGGGCCAGGCCGTGGGCGAGGATGGTCTCGACGATCTGCGTGCCAATGGTGAGCGCGGGATTGAGCGCCGAGAGGCTGTCCTGCATGGCCAAAGCCATGGCTCGGCCGCGCAGCGCGCGACGGGCAGCGGCGGGAAGCCGGATGAGGTTGCGGCCTTCGAACAGGATCTCGCCCGCTTCGATGCGGCCGGGTGGACGGATCAGGCCGAGCACGGAGAGGAAGGTGACGCTCTTGCCCGAACCCGATTCGCCGACGACGCCGAGCGCTTCGCCGGCGGCGAGTTGGAGATCAACCCCGTCGCAGGCGGCCAGCAGGCCACGACGCGTGGGGAACACTGTGCGCAGCCCGCGCACGGCGAGCAACGGTTCCGCCACGGTCATGACGGATGCAGCCTGGGGTCAAAGGCGTCTCGTAGACCTTGACTCGCGAGATTGATCGCGAGCACGAGGGCAAGGATTGCTAGCCCTGGAATGGTGGAGACCCACCAGGCATCGACCAGGAAATCCCGCCCATCAGCCACCATCGCACCCCAGGAGGGGGTGGGCGGCTGCACGCCGAGGCCGAGAAAGGAGAGCGAGGCCTCCATGATGATGACGTAGGCCATGCGGAAGGTGGCGACGACCAGCACGGGCGAAAGAACGTTGGGCAGGATCTCGCGCAACATAATATGACCCGGACCGCAACCGAGCGCGCGGGCCGCCTCGACGTAGTCATGCTCGCGGGCGGCGAGGGTCTCGCCGCGCACCACGCGGCAAGTGAATACCCATTCCTTGTAGACGAGGGCCAGCACGATGTTGTGCAACCCCGGGCCCATCATGGCCATCAGCCCGATCGCGAAAACGAGGTATGGGAAGCCCAACAGCGTATCAACAAGGCGCGAGACAAGCGTGTCGACCCAGCCGCGGAAATACCCGGCCGCGAGCCCTGAAAGGGTGCCAATGACGGCAGCGAGCCCGATCACCATGAGGGCAATGAAAAGCGAGATCCGCGCGCCCCAGATCAACCGCGACAGGATGTCGCGCCCGAGGCCGTCACAGCCCAAGGCGAATGCCCACTCGCCGCCCGCACTCCAAACCGGAGGTTGCAGGCGTCGGAACAGGTCGGCCTCAGCTGGGTCGTGCGGGGCGACCCATGGGGCAGCTAGCGCAAGGAAGAGGAAGACGAGGATCACTCCGGCGGAGGCGAGCGCGGTGCGATTGGCGACGAAACGAGCAAGCGCCAGCCGAAGCGGCGAGACAGGACGGAGTTCGCTCTCAGAGGCAGCGACGGTGCGGGCGCTCATAGCCGTACCTTCGGGTTCAACGCTGTATAGAGAAGGTCGGCGGCGAAATTGAGCATGACGTAGGTAACGGCGTAGAGCAGCACCGCTGCCTGCACGAGCGGATAGTTGCGGGCGAAGATGCTCTCTACGACGAGGCGCCCTAAGCCTGGCCAGCCGAATACGGTCTCGACGATCATGTTGCCGCCCAGGAGCTGGCCGGTTTCGATGGCGGTCACGGTGACAGCCGGAATGAGCGCGTTCTTCAGCGCATGCAGCAGAAGCACTCGCCGGCGCGGAAGCCCCTTTGCTTCGGCGAACAGCACGTAGTCGGAGGCGAGCACCTCCGCCATCGAAGAGCGGATAACGCGCGCGAGCAATGCTGCGGTTGGCAGGCCGAGGGTGATGGCTGGAAGCATGAGATGCGTGAGCACATTGCGCAACGCGGCGATATCTCCGGCGAGCAGTGTGTCGACCAGCAGGAAGCCCGTGACGCGCGGCACGTCGAAGCCGAAGCCGATGCGCCCGCCGACGGGAAGTAAGCGGAGTTCGACCGCGAACAGCAGAATGAGCAGGATGCCGAACCAGAAGCCGGGCAGAGAAACGCCGAACAGCGAGGCGGCGGACAGAGCACGATCCAGCCAGGTGTCACGCTTCACCGCCGCGATCACGCCCAAAGGGATGGCAACCACGACGGCGACGAGCAGGGAGAAGAGAGTGAGTTCGACGGTTGCCGGCAGCCGTTCAGCGATCACGTCCCACACGGGACGGCGGTGGAAGAAGGAGATGCCGAAGTCGCCCCGCAGCGCGTTGCCGAGGAAGACGAGGAAACGTTCCACCAGTGGTCGGTCGAGCCCGAGGTCGCGCCTAAATGCTGCGACC